>NZ_JBQLZP010000675.1:0-11632 GCF_052168335.1 Roseicyclus sp.
CAGACCGAGGTTGCGGGGCTCATGAAGCTCTTCAAGCGCTACATCCGGCGCGAGGCCGCGTCGCTCTTCGCGGAGAACGTGCGCGTGCGCTTCATCGGCGATCGCGTCCGGCTGGAGCCCGCGCTCGTCGACCTGATGGACGGGCTCGAGCTGACCACGTCCACCAACACGGGCACGAATCTCACCATCGCGCTGAACTACGGCGGCCGCGACGAGGTGGCGCGCGCCGCGCGGCGCCTCGCCCATGACGTCGCCGCCGGCAAGCTCGACCCGCGCGCGATCAGCGACGAGACGTTCCCGCGCTACCTCGACACCTACGTGCTGCCCGACCCCGACCTCGTGATCCGCACCAGCGGCGAGGCGCGCATCTCGAACTTCCTGCTCTGGCAGTCGGCCTATGCCGAGTACGAGTTCGTCGACACGCTCTGGCCGGACTTCACGCCGGAGGAATTCGCGCGCATCCTCGCCCGCTTCGGCAAGCGCGAGCGGCGGTTCGGCGCGGTGCCGGTCTGAGCGCCGTGGCGCTCTCGCGAGGCAGCTTCTCCGATCTGGCCACGCGGCTCCTCACGGGGATCGCGGTGGCCGTCGTGGGCCTCGCGGCGGTCTGGGCGGGATACCCGTGGTTCACGCTGCTCGTCTGCCTGATCGTGGGCGTCCTCGTCTGGGAACTGGCGCGGATGCTCGGGGCGGGGCAGGGGGTGGGCGTCGGCCTCGGCGTCGCGGGCGGCGCGTTTCTCCTCGCGGCCAAGCTCCTGCCCGTGGGCCTCGGCCTTCCGCTCCTGTTCCTGCCGGGGATGGCGGGCCTCGCGCTGCTGGAACGCAACCGCACGCTCTTTCTCGTCATCACCGGCCTCATCATGCTGGCGAGCTTCGGCCTCGTGACGCACCGCGACGCCTTCGGGGTGACGTGGATGTTCTGGCTCGTCCTCGTCGTGATGGTCACGGACGTGGCGGGCTACTTCGCGGGGCGCCTCATCGGCGGGCCGAAGTTCTGGCCCCGCGTCAGCCCCAAGAAGACATGGTCGGGCACGGTCGCGGGATGGGTCGCGGCGGGCCTCGTCGGCTGGGCCTTCATGGCGCGGACCGGGACGGGCGCCGAGCTCATCGGCATCTCCGTCGCGCTCAGCATGGCCAGCCAGATGGGCGACATCGCGGAATCGGCGGTCAAGCGGCGCGCGGGCGTCAAGGACAGTTCCGCCCTCCTGCCGGGGCACGGCGGCCTCTGGGACCGGTTCGACGGGATGCTCGGTGCGTCGCTGTTGCTTCTGGTCGTCGAGAGCCTGACGGAGTTCCCTTCCGTCGCGGCCTGAGGAGGAGCACATGCGCAGCATCAGCGTCTTCGGCGCGACGGGGTCCATCGGGCAGAACACGCTCGATCTGATCGCGCGCGCGCCCGGCGGATACCGTGTCGTCGCGCTGACGGGCGGGGGCAACGTCGCGCAACTGGCGGAGGATGCGCGCCGTCTCGGGGCGGAGATCGCGGTCACGGCCTACGAGGACAGGCTGGAGGATCTGCGCACGGCGCTCGCCGGGACGGGGATCGAGGCGGCCGCCGGCGCGCAGGCGCTGGTCGAGGCCGCCGACCGCCCGGCCGACTGGATCATGTCGGCCATCGTCGGCGCGGCGGGTCTGGCGCCCGGGTTCCGCGCGCTCCGCCACGGCAGCACGCTCGCGCTCGCCAACAAGGAGAGCCTGGTGACGGCGGGGCCGCTGCTGCTGGCCGAGGCGCGGCGCCACGCGGCCACCATCCTGCCGGTCGATTCCGAGCATTCCGCGATCTTCCAGGCCCTCGCGGGCGAGGAGATCGGGGCGGTCGAGAAGATCATCGTGACCGCCTCGGGCGGGGGCCTGCGCGACTGGCCGCTCGAGGCGTTGCCGATGGCGACCGTCGCCGACGCTGGGGCGCATCCGAACTGGGACATGGGCCAGCGCATCACCATCGACAGCGCGTCCATGTTCAACAAGGCCATGGAACTCATTGAAACGAAGGAGTTCTTCGGCGTCCCCTCCGACCGGATCGAGGCGGTGATCCACCCGCAATCCATCGTCCACGCGCTCGTCGGCTTCCGCGACGGGGCGCTGATGGCGCATCTCGGCGCGCCCGACATGCGCCATGCCATCGGCTATGCGCTGCACTGGCCCGAGCGGCGCGACCTGCCGGTGGCGCGCATCGACCTCGCGCAGATCGCGACGCTGGAATTCTACGCACCCGACCCGCGCCGCTATCCCGCCCTCGGCATCGCGCGCGCCGTGATGGAGACGGGCGGACGCGCCGGCTGCATCTTCAACGCGGCCAAGGAGACGGCGCTCGACGGGTTCCTCGGCGGACGGATCGGTTTCATGGACATGGCGGGCGTCGTGGATCGCGTCCTTGACGCGATGTCGTCCGATTTTCGCCTGAGTGATCCGCCATCGGACCTTGAGGAGGTCCTCGCGGTGGACCAAATGGCACGGGAGCGTGCCTGGGCGGCCATCGAGACACGGGAGACGGCCTGACACATGGAATTCATCCCCGACTTCGGCGGTATCGCCTTCACCTTGCTTGCCTTCGTGGTGGCGCTCTCGATCATCGTGGCGATCCATGAATACGGTCACTACATCGTCGGCCGCTGGTCGGGCATCCATGCCGAGGTCTTCTCGGTCGGCTTCGGCCCGGTGCTGTTCTCGCGCACCGACCGGCACGGCACGCGCTGGCAGATCGCGGCACTGCCCTTCGGCGGCTACGTGAAGTTCCTCGGCGACGCCGACGCGGCCAGCGGCAAGGACGGCGCGGCCATCGACGCGCTCGACGTGGAGGAGCGGCGGCGTTCCATGCACGGCGCGCCGCTCTGGGCGCGCTCGGCCACGGTCGCGGCGGGTCCGGTCTTCAACTTCATCCTGTCGATCCTGATCTTCGCGGGCGTCCTGATGATCGCGGGCCGCCCGGCCGAGGCACCCGTCGTCGGCGCGCCCGCGGCGCTGCCCGCGGACATGTCGACGCTCGAGGCGGGCGATCTCATCACCTCGATCGAGGGGCGGCCGATCGCCACGCTCTCGGACGTCTTCGCCGTGGCGCGCGAGATCGAGCCCTCTCCGACCGTCACCTACGGCATCGAGCGCGACGGCGCCGCGGCCGAGGTCGAGGCGTCCTTCCCGCTGCTGCCCATCGTGCAGTCCGTGGCGCCGCAATCGGCGGCCATCGCCGCGGGTCTCGAGGAGGGCGACGTGATCCGCGCCGTGAACGGCGAGCCGATCCATGCCTTCTCGCAGCTCCGCGCCACCGTCGACGCGAGCGGCGGCGCGCCGCTGGCGCTCAGCGTCTGGCGGGCGGGCGAGACGCTCGAGATCACGCTCAGCCCCCGGCGCACGGACCTGCCGCTGCCCGAGGGCGGGTTCGAGACGCGCTGGCTGATCGGCATCACGGGCGGGCTGATCTTCGAGCCCGAGACCGTGCGCGTGGGTCCGGGCGCCGCGATCTGGTCCGGGGTGGAGCAGACGGGCTTCGTCATCACCTCGTCGCTCTCGGGCCTCTGGCACATGATCACGGGCGCGATCTCGTCGTGCAACCTCCAGGGCCCCATCGGCATCGCCGAGACGAGCGGGGCCGCGGCGAGCCAGGGGATCGACGACTTCATCTGGTTCATCGCGATCCTGTCGACGGCGGTGGGGCTGCTGAACCTCTTCCCGATCCCGGTCCTCGACGGCGGGCACCTGCTGTTCCACGCCTACGAGGCGGTGTCGGGCAAGCCGCCGTCCGACCGCGCGCTCCGGGTCTTCATGACGGTCGGGCTGACGCTGCTCCTGTCGCTCATGCTGTTCGCGCTGACCAACGACATCTTCTGCCCCTGAGCGCCTTCGCGGATCGCGGCGGGCTCCCGGAAAATGCCCGCCACCGGTCCCAAAGCCGCCACAATCTCGGGCGATTCTCGGGTGAAGACGAGGTATGGGCCAAGATCGGGTCCGGCAACGGCAGGAGCGCGTGATGAAGTTCCTCGAAGAAGGCTACCGCGAGATCTCCACCTTCGTGGAACTCAACATGGACCGGTTCCTGGTCCCCATCCTGATCGTCGCCGCGCTCACGCTCGGGGGCTGGGCGGTCACGCTGTTGCAGTGATCCGGCACCTCCACTGACCCGGGGCGCGCTGCCGGCCCCGAGTGTCGCCACACGCCGCGGAATGCCGGGAAAGGCTTCCGCGGTTTCGTTTTTTCCTTCGTCGTAACGCATCGGACACAGCCGCGAGGAATCCGGCCGGTCTGCCCACATCCTGTGCATCATCGTTTTGACAACCCCAGATGCCTCCGATAGGCAGGTTTCGTCTGCAGGAATACCAAGGGGTTGGATTCGATGCTTCGGCATAAGCGCATCACGCCAGCGGTCCTGGCCGCCGTTCTCGCCTCCCCGGTCGCCGCTCCGCTGCCCGGCGCGGCCATCCTGTCCGGCACCGCCATCGCCACCCTCGTCATCGCGCTCCCCGCCGCGCCGGCGGAGGCTCAGGCCTTCCGCTTCACCAGCTTCGTGGTCGAGGGCAACCAGCGCATCAGCGACGAGTCGGTGATCGCCTATACCGGCATCCAGCCCGGTGCGGGCGTCTCGGCGGGGCAGGTGAACGACGCGCTCCAGAACCTTCAGGATTCGGGCCTTTTCGAAAGCGTCCAGATCATCCCGCGCGGCAGCACGCTGGTCATCCAGGTGGTCGAGTATCCCTCGATCAACCGCATCTCGATCGAGGGCAACCGGCGCATCGGCGACGACGATCTCTTCGCAGTCCTCCAGTCGCAGCCGCGCCGCGTCTACTCGCCCGCCACCGCCGAGCAGGACGCCGCCGCCATCGCCGAGGCCTACCGGCTCTCGGGTCGACTGACGGCCACGGTGAACCCGGTCATCATCCGTCGCGACGACAACCGCGTCGACCTCGTGTTCGAAGTGACCGAGGGCCGCGTCGTCGAGACCCAGCGCATCGCCTTCGTCGGCAACCGCGATTATTCCGACCGGCGCCTCCGCCGCGTGCTCGAGAGCACGCAGGCCGGGCTCTTCTCGGTGCTGATCCGCTCGGACACGTTCATCGAGGACCGGATCGCGCTCGACCGGCAGCTCCTGACCGACTTCTACCTCGACCGCGGCTATGTCGATTTCGAGGTGCTTTCGGTCACGCCGGAACTGTCCCGCGCCCGCGACGCCTATTTCGTGACCTTCAACGTCCGCGAGGGGCAGAGCTTCCGCTTCGGCGACATCACCGTCGTCTCCGAGATCCCGGAGGTCGACGCCGACCAGTATGCCGCGACGCTGCGCATCCGCGACGGCGTCACCTACAGCCCGCGCCTCGTGGACAACGCCATCAGCCGGATGGAGAACCTCGCCACCGACCAGGGGCTCCGCTTCGTCCGGATCGAGCCGCGCATCACGCGCAACAGCGCCGACCTCACGCTCGACGTGGAGTTCGTCATAACCCGTGGCGAGCGTGTCTTCGTCGAGCGCATCGACATCGAGGGCAACGCCACGACGCTCGACCGCGTCATCCGGCGTCAGTTCGACACCGTCGAGGGCGATCCCTTCGACCCGCGCGCCATCCGCCAGGCGGCCGAGCGCATCCGCGCGACCGGCTTCTTCTCGGACGTGCAGGTCGAGGGGCGGCAGGGCTCGTCCGAGGACCAGGTCGTCGTCGATGTGAACGTGGAGGAGCAGCCGACCGGCTCCCTCGGCTTCTCGCTCAACTATTCGACCGACAGCGGCGCGGGCATCGCGATCAACTTCTCCGAGCAGAACTTCCTCGGGCGCGGGCAGAGCCTGCGCTTCGGCGTAAGCACGGTCGAGGGCGGGCAGAGCTTCACCTTCGCCTTCAACGAGCCGAACTTCCTCGCCCGCGACGTGGGCCTCGGCTTCAACGCCTATTACGAGCAGACGCAGGCGCAGGACCGGTCCTTCGACACCGAGGACATGGGCTTCAGCACCACGTTCAGCTTCCCGGCGAGCGAGAACGGCCGCATCGGCCTGAGCTACAGCATCGACCAGCGCGAGATCAATTTCGGGGCGAATGCCGCGAATTCCTCGCCGATCATCACGGCTGACGCAGGGACGCGCCTGACATCCGCGATCGGCCTGCGCTATTCGTTCGACAACCGGACCACGGGCCTCAACCCGAACGCGGGCGTGCTCTTCGAGTTCGCGACGGACTACGCGGGCCTCGGCGGGGATGCGGAGTTCATCCGCGCCCGCGCGCTCGCCATCGCCGAGCGGCAGGTCATGCGCGAGGAGGTCACGCTGCGCGCCAGCTTCGAGGGCGGCGCGATCGAGTCGCTGGACGGGCCCAGCCATTACAACGACCGCTTCTTCCTCAATTCCCGGCAGATGCGCGGCTTCGACACCTACGGCCTCGGGCCGCGGGACACCGGGGCTGCGAACAACGACGCGCTCGGCGGCAACTACTTCGCCGTGGCGCGCTTCGAGGCGGCCTTCCCGCTCGGCCTGCCCGAGGAATACGGCATCTCGGGCGGCGTCTTCTACGACGTCGGCTCGGTCTGGGGCCTCGACAACACGGCCGGCGCCACCGGCACGGTCGACGACAGCCTGCACTGGCGCTCGGCCGTCGGTTTCTCGATCTTCTGGGACACCGCGCTCGGACCGCTCCGGTTCAACTTCAGCCGTGCGCTCGAGACGCTGCCCTACGACCGGACGCGCGACTTCGATTTCACCGTCGAAACGCGCTTCTGATCCGGCCATGCGGCGCCTCGCGGCAGCGTTCGGCAGGCGCCTCGGTGCCCTTCTCGTCATCGCCATGGCCTGCCTCGCGGCGGGCCATGCCACGGCCCAGCAGGCGGAGCCGTCCGGCGCGGGCATCCTCGTCATCAACCAGGAGCGGCTGATCGCGCAGAGCCTCTACGGCCAGCGCATCCAGAGCGAGCTCGAGGCGGCCTCGGGCGCGCTCTCGGCGGAGAACCGGCGGATCGAGGCGCAGCTCACCGCCGAGGAGCTTGACCTCACCGGAATGCGCGACACGCTGCCAGCCGAGGAGTTCCGCGCCCTCGCCGACGAATTCGACACCCGCGTGGAGGCGATCCGCGCCGCCCAGGAGGCCAAGGCGCGCGACCTGACGGAGCAGGCCGAGGCCGCGCAGGTCCAGTTCTTCGAGCGCGCGGCGCCCATCCTCCTCGGCATCGTGCGCGAGCGCGGCGCCGCCGTGCTCATGGACAGTCGCGCGGTCCTTTTGTCCGCCGAGCGCGTCGACATCACCGAGGAGGCCATCGACGCAATCGACGCGAGCCTCGGGGCGGGCGGCGAGGAGCCGATCATCGACGTGGAATTCGACGCGCCCGAGGATGGCGAGACGCCCCCCGACGCGACGGACCCGCCCCAGGACTGACCCGCCCCGCCTTGCCGCCTGCGCGGCTTGTTGGTAAGCCCGCCCAAGGTCCAGAGCCCCGGACCCCGGGCGCTCGCGCGCGCGCCCCGAGCGGAACCGGCGGCCGAGAACGAGAGAGAGCGCCCGAATGAGCCCTGACGCCGCGACCACGCCCACCAGCGCCGACATCCAGATGATCCAGCGGCTCCTGCCGCACCGCTACCCCTTCCTGATGATCGACAAGGTGCGCGACATCGTCCCCTTCACCTCTGCGGTGGGCGTCAAGAACGTCACCTGCAACGAGCCGCACTTCCAGGGGCATTTCCCCGGTGTGCCGATCATGCCGGGCGTCACCATCGTCGAGGCCATGGCGCAGACGGCGGCGGTGATGGTGGGCATCTCCTCGAACTACGCCGACCGCGATCTCCTCGTCTATTTCATGGGCATCGACGGGGCGAAGTTCCGCCGCAAGGTGGTGCCCGGCGACGTGCTGGAGCTCGCCATCACCGTCACGCGCGGCAAGCCGGGCGGAAAGGTCTGGAAGTTCGACGCGCGCGCCACCGTCGAGGGCGAGCTCGCCGCCGAGTGCCAGTTCACCGCGATGATGGACATGCCCGCCGAAGCCCCGGCCGGGGGCGCGGAATGAGCATCGACGCCACGGCAGAGATCCATCCCTCGGCGGTGATCGAGGCGGGCGCCACCATCGGCCCCGATTGCCGCGTCGGGCCCTTCTGCGTCGTGGGCGCGGACGTGACGCTGGCGCGCGGCGTGGTGCTGAAGTCGCACGCCGTCGTCACCGGCTGGACCGAGATCGGCGAGGAGACCACGATTTTCCCCTTCGCCAACATCGGCGACATCCCGCAGGACCTGAAATACGCCGGCGAGAAGACCCGCCTGGTCGTCGGCGCGCGCAACCGCATCCGCGAGGGCGTGACGATGAACACCGGCACCGCGGGCGGCGGCGGGGTCACGCGCGTCGGCGACGACGGGCTGTTCATGGCGGGCGCGCATGTGGCCCACGACGTCCAGATCGGCAACCGCGTGACCCTCGTCAACAACGCCTCGATCGCGGGGCATTGCGTGATCGACGACGACGTGATCGTCGGCGGCCTCTCGGGCGTGCACCAGTGGGTGCGCATCGGGCGCGGCGCGATCATCGGCGCGGTCACGATGGTGACGAACGACGTGATCCCCTACGGTCTCGTGCAGGGGCCGCGCGGCGGGCTCGACGGGCTGAACCTCGTGGGGCTCAAGCGGCGGGGCGTCGACCGCGCCGACATCACCGCGCTCCGCGCCGCCTACCAGGCGCTCGCGCAGGGGGAAGGCGCCTTCCAGGACCGCGCCCGCCGCCTCGGCGACAGCGACGAGGGGCAGTCGCCTTACGTGCGCGAGATCGTCGCGTTCGTTCTCGGCGACACCGACCGGTCCTATCTCACGCCGGGCTGAGGCGATGACCGACCTCGCCATCGTCGCCGGGACGGGCGTGCTGCCGGAGTTGCTGCTCGAGGGCGTCGAGGCGTGCGTCGTGGCCTTCGAGGGCGTTCCCGTCTCGGTCGAGGGCGCGGGCCGCATCCCCGCGCGGTTCGAGCGGCTCGGCCGGCTCTTCGACGACCTCGCCGCGGCGGGCGTCTCGCGCGTCGCTTTCGCGGGCGCCATGACGCGGCCCGCGCTCGACCCGACGGCGCTCGACGATGTGACGAAGGCGCTGATGCCCCGGCTGATGGCGGCGATGGCGCGCGGCGACGACGCGCTCCTGCGCGATGTGGCCGCGCTCTTCGAGGAGCGGGGCTTCGCGGTCCTGGGCGCTCGCGAGCTGCGCCCCGACCTCGTGGCCGAGGCCGGATGGCTCGCGGGCGACACCCTGCCCGAGGCGGACGTGGCGCGCGCCCGCGCCGTCCTCGATGCGCTCGGGCCGCTCGACGTGGGGCAGGCGGCCGTCGCGGGGCGCGGCCAGGTGCTGGGCATCGAGACGCTGCAGGGCACGGACGCCATGCTCCGCTTCGTCGGCCAGACCGCGAAGGGCAGCGGCGGGGTGCTCGTGAAGCGGCCGAAGCCGGGGCAGGACCTCCGCCTCGACATGCCGGCCATCGGGCCGGACACCGTGCACGCGGCGGCGGCGGCGGGGCTTTCGGGCATCGAGATCGCGGCGGGCGCCGTCCTCCTCCTCGACCGGGAGGCGGTGCTTTCCGCCTGCGCCGGGACCGGTCTTTCGCTCCGGGCCGCCCCGTGATGCTGAGGCTCTTCCTCGTCGCGGGCGAGGCCTCGGGCGACCGGCTGGGCGCCGCCCTGATCCGGGGCCTCCGCGAGGTCTCGGGCGAGGAGATCGAGCTCCACGGCATCGGCGGCCCGCTGATGGAGGCCGAGGGGCTGACCTCGCTCTTCCCGATGGAGGAGCTGTCGGTCATGGGGCTGACCGAGATCCTGCCGCGCCTCCGGAGCCTGCTCGCACGGGTCGCGCAGACGGCGGAGGAGGTGGTGCGCCTCAAGCCCGACGCGCTGATCACCATCGACAGTCCGGAATTCTCGCTCAGGGTCGCGGCGAAGGTGAAGGCGCGGGCGCGTCAGGTGCGCACGATCCACTACGTCGCGCCGACCGTCTGGGCGTGGCGGCCCAAGCGCGCGCGCAAGATGGCGCGCTCGATCGATCATGTCCTCGCGCTCCTGCCCTTCGAGCCGCCCTACATGGAGGCCGAGGGGATGAGCTGCGACTTCGTGGGTCATCCCGTGACGACCGAGCCCGTGGCGAGCGAGGCCGAGGCCGCGGCCTTCCGCGCGCGGCATGGCATCGCGGCGGAGGCGCCGCTGGTGCTCGTCCTGCCGGGCTCGCGCCGCTCGGAGGTGGACCGCCTCGCGCCCGTCTTCGGCGAGGCGTTGCGCGCGGTTCTGGCCGAGCGGCCGGAGACGCGCCTCGTCCTGCCGACGACCGCGAACGTCGCGGGGAGCCTGCCCGAGAAACTCGCGCGCTGGCCGGTGCAGCCCGTGGTGCTCGACCCGCGCGGACAGGCCGCGGAGGCGTTCCTCGCCGAGAAGCGCGCGGCCTTCGCCGCCGCCGACGTGGCGCTCGCGGCCTCCGGCACGGTCAGCCTCGAGCTCGCCGCCGCCGCGACGCCCATGGTGATCGCCTACGACATGAGCTGGCTCAGCCGGAAGATCATCGGCGCGATGCTGCGGGTCGACACGGTGACGCTGGTGAACCTCGTCTCGGACACGCGCGCGGTCCCGGAGTTTCTCGGGCCCGCGTGCCGTCCGGCGCCGATCGCCGCGGCGCTCCTCGCGCTGCTGGGCGACGATGCGGCGCGTGGGGCGCAGCTCGACGCGATGGCGGCCACGATGCTGCGGCTCGGGCGCGGCGGCGAGAGCCCGGGGCTCCGCGCGGCGAGGTCCGTGCTGCGGGTCATCCGGGGCGCCGGAAAAGCCGGCTTTTCCGGGACGGAATTGCCGGCAATTCCGTCCCCGCTCACCCGGTGAAGTCGGCGCGTTCCGCCCCCGAAAGGCGCAGGAGGTCCCCGGGCGCGATCGGGAAGACGTGGCGCGGCGTGCCAGCCGCCGCCCAGATCACCTCGAAGTCGAGGAGCCGCGGGTCGAACCAGGCGCGGATCGGCGAGAGGTGTCCGACGGGCGCGACGCCCCCGATGACGAAACCGGTCTGCGCGCGGATGAGGTCGGCGTCCGCCTTGCCCAGCGCCTCGCCCGCCAGCGCGCTCGCCTTTCCCGCATCGACGCGGTTGCCGCCGGCGGTGATGAAGAGGACGGCGGTGCCGTGCTCCTCGGCGCGGAAGATGATCGACTTCGCGATCTGGTCTAGGGTGCAGCCGACGGCGGCGGCGGCCTCGGCGGCGGTGCGCGTGCTGTCCGGCATCTCGACGATGCCGGCCTCGAGCCCCGCCTCCTCCAGCACCCGCGCCACCCGCTTCACGCTCTTCGACATCGTCTTCGCCCCTTGTTCCCGGGCGACGACACTTGCAAGGATCGGCGGGAGAGACAAGACGGCGAGGTGAGCAATGAGGAGTGCCGGACGGACGGGAAGCGGCGCCGGGCCATGAGCTTCGCCGCCCGCGCCACGCGCCACCCGATCCCCTTCGCTCCCGAGCGGGGGGCGGAGGCTTGGGAGCACCTGCACGACCTTCCGCCCGAGCTGCGCCCGCTCGTCGAGGGGACCGCGGGCTGCTCGCCCTACCTCGCCGGGCTGATGCGGCGGGAGGGGGAGTGGCTCTCCGCCGCGCTGGCCGCGCCGCCCGAGGACACGATGGCCGCGCTGATCCGCGAGGCGGGCGGGATCGCGGCGGCCGAACTCTCCTCGGGTCTGCGGCGGCTCA
>NZ_JBQLZP010000676.1:0-1185 GCF_052168335.1 Roseicyclus sp.
TCTCGTTGAGCAGCGCGTCGAGCGCGTCTTCCCAGCCTTCGCGCGTTTCCGTCGCCTTGAACGCATCCCAGCGCTCTTCGAGCACCGCCTTCTCCTTGGCGATCTGTTCCAGTGACGACTTGCGCGATGGGCGCGCGTTTGCGTGGCTGGCCTTGGTGTTGTCCTGCGTCATGCCTATATCCTCTGCATCGTTCAGGGTCTTTTCGACCCATCTCGTTGTGCTCAGTGGCGCGGCCCGGTTCACCCCGGGCCGCGTTCGTTTCTCAGGCGGCGTCGCGCGGGCGGAAGGTAACGGGAAGCCAGCAGTAGCCATCCTCCGGCGGCTCCTTCTCGCCCCGAGCGGTCTCGATATCGAGGATCGGGTACGGCAGCACCGCACCGTCGACGAAGTAGGGAAACGTGCCGCAAGGGTTCCAGTCGACACGCGGGTCAGCGCAAAGACGCTTGATGGTCTCGTGCCCCTCATCGGTCAGCCCCTGCCACATGATCACATGCACACGCGCATCGGTCGTGAGGCCGTGCGAGTAAGCCCATTCGCCTCCGTCGAGACCGTCGATTTCGCGGCACAGTTCCACGAAGCTGACGCTGCTGCCGAGCTTCTTGATCAGCGCGACCGCCTGCTCAAGCATGGCGACCACCTTCTCCTCGTCGGGCGCTTTCTTCTGTCCATCCATCTCTCGTTCCTCCGATCAGTCAGGTTTAGCCGCGCCCGGCTCATCCGGGCGCGGGGCTGTCAGGTCTCGACGGTCGCCGCCGGCGCGCCCACGATCCCGCGGGCGATCTCGACGATCCTCACGAACGCCTCGTGGGGGATGCCGTCCGCCTCGGGCCGCAGGTCGTGCCGCCGCACCAGCGCCGTCAGTTCGTCGTGGCCCAGCGCCTCGTGGCGCCGGATCGCGAGGCGCACGATGTCCCGAAGGACGTCGCGCGCTGCGCGGGCGAGGCTGGTGTGGACGAACTCGGCGCCCGGCCGACCGCGGACCTTCGCCGCGCGACGGGTCAGGTCGGCGTGCTTCGCGAACTCTTCGCGAAGCTCGTCACGAGGGGGCCGCATCACTCGGCCGCCAGCAGGTCGGGCGCTGCCACGTTCTTCGGACGACGGGCCTTGAGGTGCTGGTAGGTCCAGCGGAGCCCGACCAGTCGCCCCCAGCGGTACCGCTGGCTCTCGTAGAGGTATCCCTCGGG
>NZ_JBQLZP010000677.1:0-8322 GCF_052168335.1 Roseicyclus sp.
GCCCTTCGGCAGGGCGAGGGCGGATTGCCAGAACAGGCGGCTCCGGACCGAGAGGGCCGCCCAGAGCGTCTCGTGCAGCATGTCCGAGCGCAGGAGCGTGCCGTCGAGATCGATGGCCAGCACCGGGCGCCCGCCGGACCCGGCGTCATGGGCGGCGCTCTCGCCGTCGATGGGCAGGACGGAGGTCATCTTGTGCTCGGCCGGGTCAATTATCGTTGATCTTGAGGCTCGGCGGAGATTGCCTCGGCCAGACCGGGTTGGAAAGAACTTTCTGGGTGCCGGGCGACGGCGGAGCGGAGGATGCCGCGCTATCGACACGGGCAGGGGGCGCCGTTATCGTCCCGCCAGATGCATGAATTGACGAGGGAAACCGCCGTGCAAGGGATCGTTCCGAGGTCGCGCTTCGTGGTGCCGGCGGTGCTGGCGCTGATGCTGGCAGGGGGAACGGCGGGCATCGCCGTGGCCCAGGAAGCCGCGCAGCCGGGCGAGGGCGGGCTCGACGCGCTGCTCGCGGCCGAGGCGGAGGCGCGCCTTGCGGCGAACGCGGCCTGGGACGCGGCCGAGGCGGCCGACCGTGCCCGCGAGGCGGCCGAGGCCGAGCTTGCCCGCGCGACCGAAGCGGCGGCGAGCGCGCGGCAGGCGGCGCATGCCGCCATCGCGACGCTGTCCGCCGCCATCGCCGCCCGCCAGGCCGCCGAGGCCGCCGCGCCGGTGCTCGAGACCACGGTATCGACCGAGGACGAGACCGCGCGGCTGGCCGCCGAGGCGGAGGCGGCGCGGGTAGCGGCGGAGCAGGAGGCCGCGCGGGTGGCCGCGGAGGAAGAGGCGGCGCGGGTTGCCGCTCAGGAGGAGGCGGCGCGGATCGCCGCCGAGGAAGAGGCCGCGCGGGTGGCCGCCGAGGAAGAAGCGGCACGGGTTGCTGCAGAGGAGGAGGCCGCGCGGGTGGCCGCCGAGGAAGAAGCCGCACGGGTTGCGGCGCAAGAGGAAGCCGCCCGGCTGGCCGCGGAGGAGGAGGCCGCACGGGTTGCTGCAGAGGAGGAGGCGGCCCGCCTCGCCGCGGAGGCCGAGGCGCGTGCTGAGGCCGAGGCCGCGCTGGCGCGGTGCGTCGCCACGGCCGGAGAGCCGACGGCCGAGGTTCCCGTCACCGAGGAGGCGCAGCGCGAGGCCTTCCGCGCGCTGGCCGAGGCGCGGGCCGATTGCACGGCCGCCGCGCGCGCCCTGCCGGAGGCCGGGGCCGCGCTCTACCATCTCGCCACGATCGCGCAGGCGACGGGCGAGCACCGCGACGCCGTCCGCCTCTACGAGCGCGCGGCCGAGGCCGGGGTGGCCGCCGCCGCCACGCGGCTCGGCGACTACTACAACTTCGGCATCAGGCCCGTGCGCGAGGACGTGGCGCGCGCCGTCGCGCTCTACGAGGAGGCGGTGGCGGCCGGCGACCCGGCGGCGGCGGCGACGCTCGGCATGATGTACCGGCTCGGCCGGGGCGTGCCGCGCGATCCCGAGCGGATGATCGCGCTGATGCGCCAGGCGGCGGAGGAGGGATATCACTTCGCGCAATACCGCCTCGCGCAGACCTACCTGAGCGGCGAGGGCGTGCCCGACGACGCGCAGGCGGCGCTGGGCCTGCCCGATCCGCGCGCGGCGATCCCATTCCTCGCGGGCGCCGCGCGGGCGGGCAACGTGGACGCGGCCTTCGAGCTGGCGGACCTCTACGACACGGTCGTGCCGAACGCCTTCGCGCGCTTCCGCTGGGTGGATTACCTGGCCGGGCGCGGCGACGTGCCGGCGCAGGCGCTCCGCGCCTTCCTGATCGAGCAGGGCATCGGCACCGCCCGCGACCCCGAGCGCGCCGCGCAGGAATATGTCCGCGCGCTCGAGACCGGCCAGATCGAGCCCGAGGCCATGCGCGGCACGGTCAACGGCGTCGTGCCGCCCTGGGACCCGGAGACGGCGGTGGCCTTCCAGCGCATCTTGCAGGAGCGCGGCCTCTACCGCGGCGGGCTCGACGGGCAGGTGGGGCCGATGACGCTGGCCGCCGCGCGGGCGCTGGGCCAGCCGTAGGGTCTCAGCGGTCCAGCGCGTGGTATTCCGCGTTCGGCATCATGTCGGAGGCGATGGCGAAGCGGTTCGACATGTTGAAGAAGCCGACGACGTCGGCGAGATCGAAGATCTCGTCCTGCGACAGGCCCGCCGCACGGAGCGCGCCGCGGTCCTCCTCCACCACCTCCGACGGCGCGGTCGTCAGCTTCCATGCGAAGTCGAGCATCGCGCGGTGCCGTTCCGACAGCTGCGCGACGCGGTAGTTCATCACCAGCATCTCGCCCAGATGCGGGTCGCCCGAGAGCCTGCGCACCGCCTGCCCATGCGCCACGAGACAGTAGAAGCAGCGGTTGGCGGAGGAGACGACGACGGCCACCATCTCGCGCTCGAGCTTGCTCAGGCCGGAGGGCCCCAGCATGAGCGTGTTGTAGTATTGCGAGAAGGCGCGCAGCTTCTCCTGGTTGCGGGAGAAGGTCCTGAGCACGTTCGGCACCATGCCGAGCTTCTCGACGCAGATCTCGAAATAGCGGCGCGTGTCGTCGTCGAGCGCGTCCGGCTCGGGCAGGTCGTAGATCGAGACGTGATCGGGCTGCGGCATGGTCGGTCCTCCCCTCGTGTCGCGCCGAGCGTGGCCCCCCGCGGCGCGGAGGGCAAGGCCCCTACTGCGCGGCCTGGAGCGCGGGGCCGGGCGTCTTCTTCGTCAGCGCGACCCAGGCGTCGTATTGCGACAGGAAGACCTCGCCCGTCAGCTCGTCGAGGAAATGCGAGCGCTTGAGGCGGTCGGTCACGGGGCCCTTCACCTCGGAGAGGTGCAGCTTGACCCCCATGCTCTTCAGCCGCTCGTTCACCGCCTCGAGGCTCTCGAGCGCGGAGGTGTCGATCTCGTTCACGGCCGAGCACATGAGGACCACATGCTTCACCGGGCTGTCGGCCGTGACGCGGTCCTGCACGAGATCCTCGAGGAAGCGGGCATTGGCGAAGTAGAGCGACTCGTCGATCCTCAGCGTCACCACCTCGGGATGGGTCTTCACATGGTGGCGCAGGATGTTGCGGAAGTGGTGCGTCCCGGGGACGAGGCCGACCTCGGCCACGTGCGGCTTCGACGTCTTGTAGAGGTGGAGCGCGATCGACAGGATCACGCCCGCCGAGACGCCCGCCTCGACGCCGAGGCCGAGGGTCAGCAGGATCGTCGCCGCGACCGCCACGAAGTCGGCCTTCGCGTAGCCCCAGGTCTTCTTGAGGATCGAGAAGTCCACGAGGCTGAGGACGGCCACGATGATCGTCGCGGCCAGCGTCGCCTTGGGCAGGAAGAAGATCAGCGGCGTCAGGGCCAGCGCCGCGATGGCGAGGCCGATGGCGGTGAAGGCGCCGGCGGCCGGCGTCTCGGCGCCCGCATCGAAGTTCACGGCCGACCGCGCGAAGCCGCCGGTGACGGGATAGCCGCCGGTGAAGCCCGCGCCGATGTTGGCCGCGCCGAGGCCGATCAGCTCCTGATCTGGGTCGATCCGCTGGCGCTTCTTGGCGGCGAGGGTCTGCGCGACCGAGATCGACTCGACGAAGCCGATGACCGAGATCAGGAGCGCGGGGATGAAGAGCGCCGAGACGAGGTCGAGCGAGAGGCCGGGCAGCGTGAAGGGGGGCAGGGACTGCGGCACCGCGCCGACGATCGAGACGCCCGCGGTCTGCGACAGGCCGAGCCCCCAGACGAGGAGCGTGGTGACGACGACGGCGCCGACCGGGCCCGCCTTCTGCGCGATGTCGGCGAGCCTGGGCCTGACGCCGCGGGCGATGAGGAAGGGCTTGAGCCCCTTGCGCACCCAGAACAGGAAGGCCGTGGCCGCGACCCCGATCACCAGCGTCACGAGGTTCGTTTCGGGCAGGTGCGCGACGAGCGACGCCACCATCTCGATCAGCGTGTGGCCATGCGCCTCGACGCCGAGGATGTGCTTGAGCTGGCTCGCCGCGATCAGGATGCCCGAGGCGGTGATGAAGCCCGCGATGACCGGGTGCGAGAGGAAGTTCGCGACGAAGCCCAGCCGGAAGAGGCCCATGGCGAGCAGGATCGCCCCCGACAGGACCGCGAGCGTCAGCGCCGCGACGGCATAGCCCGCGGTGCCCTGCTCGGCCACCTGGCCGACGGCGGCGGCGGTCATCAGCGAGACGACGGCCACGGGACCGACGGCGAGCGCGCGGGAGGTGCCGAAGATCGCGTAGAGGATGATCGGCAGGATCGAGGCGTAGAGGCCCGCCTCGGGCGGCAGCCCGGCGAGCAGCGCATAGGCCAGCGACTGCGGGATCAGCATGATCGTGACGATCACCGCCGCGAGAAGGTCGGATTGCAGCGCGTCGCGGGTGTAGGTCCGCCCCCAGTCGAGGATGGGAACATACCGGCGGAGGGTCTCGATCATGGCCTTGTCTTTCTGGTGGGAACGGCCCTGAGGCGGGCCGACCGGGGGTCTCTCAGCGGGCGGTGACCTTCTCGGGCTTCACCATCCATTCCTTTCCGCGCAGCATCGCCTTCCAGTAGAAGGGCGGCAGCACGGTCTCCTTCAGGAACCAGGCCGCGCGCGTGGGCTTGGTCCCGTCGATCAGCCAGCGCGGGAACGACGGCAGCAGCGCGCCGCCATAGCCGAACTCGGCCAGCACGATCTTGCCCTTCTCCACCGTCAGCGGGCAGGAGCCGTAGCCGTTGTAGATCGCCGTCGGCGCGCGCCCGTCGATGTCGTCGGCCACGTTCTCGGCCACGATGGGGGCCTGCATCCGCGCCGCCGCCGCCGTCTTGGCGTTCGGCGCGTTCATCACGTCGCCGAGCGACCAGATGTTCTCGAACGTCTTGTGGCGGAGCGTCGCCTGGTCGACATCCACCCAGCCCGCCGCGTCGGCGAGCGGCGAGACGCGGACGAAGTCGGGCGCGACCTGCGGGGGGACGACATGGAGCATGTCGAACTCCACCTCGACGGTGCGCACCGCCTCCTCGGGGCGCTTCACCTCGAACCATGCCTTCCTGGCGGGTCCGTCGACGGCCACGAGGTTGTGGAAGAAGTTCAGCTCGGCCTTGTAGCGGTTCATGTAGGATTGCAGCGCGGGAACGTAGTCCTTCACCCCGAAGAGCACGCCGCCCGCGTTCATGAACTGGATGTCGATCCGGTCGAGCACGCCCTCGCGGTGCCAGTGGTCGCCCGAGAGGTAGAGCGCCTTCTGCGGCGCGCCCGCGCACTTGATCGGCATCGGCGGCTGGGTGAAGACGGCGCGGCCCCGCTTGAGGTTCCGCACGAGCTCCCAGGTGTAGGGCGCCAGATCGTAACGGTAATTCGACGTCACCCCGTTCTGGCCGAGGGTGTCCACCAGCCCCTCGATCCGGTGCCAGTCGAGCTTGAGCCCCGGCGCCACGATGAGGCGCTTGTACTTCACCACGCGGCAGCCATCGAGGATGACGGCGTTGTCCTTCGGCTCGAAGGCGGCGACGGCGGACTTGATCCAGTGGACGCCGCGGGGAATGAGGCTGCCCATCGTCCTGGCGGTCGTCGCGGCCTCGAAGATGCCGCCGCCCACCATGGTCCAGCCGGGCTGGTAGTAGTGGATGTCGGCGGGGTCGATGATCGCCAGGTTGAGGTTGGGCTTGCGCGCCCGGAGCGAGGAGGCGACCGCGATGCCCGCCGCGCCCCCGCCCACGATCACGACGTCGAAGCTGGCGTCCGCGCGATCGGTGGGCGTGCGGCCCCCGTTGGCGATGCGGCGGACGACGCCGCCCATGTCGTAGCCCGCGCCCTGCGTCGCGGCGAGGATGTCGGCGACCGGCTTCTCCTTCGCGACCGCCAGCGACCAGAGCGTGGCCGAGCGCGTGCCGGTGCGGCAATAGGCGAGGATCGGCCCCGGAAGCTCGGTCATCAGGGCGCGGAAGCGGTCCGCGTCCGCGTCCGAAACCTTGCCCGCGGTGATCGGCAGATAGGCCGTTTTCAGCCCGAGGGCGACGGCCGCCGCCTCGATCTCCTCGAAGTTCGGCTGGTCCATGCCCTCGCCGTCGGGCCGGTTGCAGACGATGGCGCGGAAGCCCGCGTCGGCGATGGCCTGCACGTCGTCCGCGGTGATCTGGGGGGCGACCGACAGGCCGGCCGTGATCGTTCTGGCATCCATGGCGGAGCCTCCTCCTGAAGGGGTCCCTCGCCCCCGGTGTTGCGGCGGGCGGGTGCGTCCTGCCCCCGCCCGTCCTGGCATCAGAGCGCGTTGACCGGCACCTTCAGCATCGGGCGGCCGTCCTTGTCCTTCGGCACCTCGCCCGCGCGCATGTTCACCTGCAACGAGGGGATGATGAGCTTGGGCATGTCGAGCTGCGCGTCGCGCTCGGTGCGGAACTTGACGAAGTCGTCCTTCGACTTGCCTCCGCCGACGTGGATGTTGAACTGCTTCTCCTCGCCCACCGTGGTCTCCCACTGGATGTCGCGGCCGTTGGGCCCGTAGTCGTGGCACATGAAGAGGCGCATGTCGTCGGGCAGCGTCAGCACCTTCTGGATGCTGTCGTAGAGCGTGCCCGCATCCCCGCCGGGGAAGTCCGCGCGCGCCGAGCCGCCGTCCGGCATGAAGAGCGTGTCGCCCACGAAGGCGGCGTCGCCCATCACGTGCGTCATGCAGGCGGGCGTGTGGCCCGGCGTGTAGATCGCGAAGGCGCGCATGCCGCCCACCATGTAGCAGTCGCCGTCGTCGAAGAGGGCGTCGAACTGCGAGCCGTCGCGCTGGAACTCGGTGCCCTCGTTGAAGACCTTGCCGAAGGTGTCCTGCACCACGGTGATGTTGCGGCCGATGCCGATCTTGCCGCCCAGCTTCTCCTGGATGTAGGGCGCGGCCGAGAGGTGGTCGGCGTGGACATGGGTCTCGATCAGCCACTCGACCTTGAGGCCCTTCTCCCTGACGTAGGCGATGATCGCGTCGGCGCTGTCGTAGGTGATGCGGCCGGCGGCGTAGTCGATGTCCATGACGCTGTCGACGATCGCGCAGCTGTCGGAGTTGGGGTCCTTCACGACGTAGGAGATCGTGTTGGTGGCCGGGTCGAAGAAGGGCTCGACCTCGGGCTGGACGTTCATGTTCACGGGAAAGTCGGACATTTCTCTGTCTCCTCCGGTTGATTACGAGGTCGCGGTCGCCTTGGGCCGCGAGAGGGATTGCAGGTAGCGGGCGCCGAAGATGCCCGCGAGCATGGCGGCGACGAAGATCAGGACCTCCGTCCGCCCGGTGCCCAGCGCGGGCAGCGCCCCGCCCGGGCAGAAGCCCGCGATGCCCCAGCCGACGCCGAAGAGGGCGGAGCCCCCGATCAGGCGCGCGTCGAGGTTGCGGGCGGTGGGCACGTTGAACCGGCCCTCGAAGATCGGGCGCTGGCGCCCGAAGACGAGGCGGTAGCCCACGAAGGTCACGATCAGCGCGCCGCCCATGACGAAGGCCAGCGACGGGTCCCAGGCGCCCGCGACGTCGAAGAAGTTGATCACCTTGGCGGGGTTGGCCATGCCGGAGACGACGATGCCGGTGCCGAAGATCACGCCGATGAGGTAGACGACGATCAGGTGCATGGGCTCAGCCTCCGATCACGTGGCGGACGACGAAGACGGTCGCGGCCGTCGTCGCCATGAAGGTGAGGGTCGCGGCGATCGAGCGCGGCGAGAGCCGCGCCATGCCGCAGACGCCGTGGCCCGACGTGCAGCCCGAGCCGTAGGTGACGCCGACCCCGACGATCAGGCCGCCGACGACCAGCATGGGCGTCGAGACGGGCACCGTGATCTCCGGCATGCCGCCCGTGGCGAGCCAGTAGACGGCGGGGCCGGTCATCATGCCGGCGAGGATCGCGATGCGCCAGCTCGCGTCATGGAGCGAGGCGGGCGCGAAGATGCCCGTGAGGATGCCCGTGGCGCCCATCACGCGGCCGAGCGTCAGCATCAGCAGCACGGCGGCCAGCCCGATGAGGACGCCGCCTCCGAGCGACTGGAAAGGGGTGAAGGCGGTCTCGATCATGCATGTCTCCCTGCGCCCGCGCGGCGCGTCATGGTCCTGGACGGGGCGGTTCCGCAGGGCGCCCCTCTGTTCGCGCCACCATGGATAGCGATTCTCGCCGCCCGCATCAGTGATCTAGTCACACAAACGCGCGCGCCGTGCGCAGGGGGGCCGGAAAACGCGGTTTTCCGGCGCAAGACGCATGTCTTGCGGGTGGGAAAACGTGCCGTTTTCCCGTTTTTCCCTCGGAAAAACGCCCCTTCAGCCCTCGGCGAGCGCCCTCAGCGCGTCGCAGTCGAGGATCTC
>NZ_JBQLZP010000678.1:0-1091 GCF_052168335.1 Roseicyclus sp.
CATGAGCGCACCGTCGTCGAGCGCGTCGAGCTCAGCATCGCCGTCCGGCCGCATCGGTTCCATGGCCCTCAATAGCCGCCCGTCCATCCACGCGCCAAGGGGCGTGTCCGCTCCCGGCCTGCCCCCCGGACGCAGGCCGCCGGCGTGTCCGCCCGGTCCGGTCCGCGGAGGCATGTCCTCCCTTGCGCGCCGGCGTGCGCGCCGGTCCATACATAAGCGTATGCCACCTGTCCGCACGGCGCCGCCCCGTCATCCGCCCGCACATCCGCCTGCACATCCGCGCGTGCGTTCCCCGGTTCGCGCGTCCGGACGGGTCCGCCGATCCATACACCAGTGTCCGCGCCGGACCCCGGCCCGCCGCGCCCGGAGGGCGGCCCGCGGCGCGGACCGCCCGCGACCGGATCAGCCCCGGTCGCGCCAGAAGCCCTGGCCGTGGCCGTGGCCCTCGCCGTGCCGTCCGCCGCGGCGCTCGCGGAATTCGGCAATGGCCGCGTCGAACTCCTCGGCGGTCACGGCCCCGTCGCCGTCCGCGTCGAGGCGTCCGAACATCCGCTCGGGGTTCGGGCCGCGGCCCGCGCCGCCCATCGCGGCCATCGCGTCGAGGCTGATCGCCCCGTCGCCGTCGGCGTCGAGCCGCTCGAGCATCCGGTCGACGCCCTGCGCCACGCGTGCGCCCGCCATCGCCATCAGCTCGTCCCGGTCGAGAAGCCCGTCGCCGTTGGCGTCGGCCTCGGCCAGCCGCGCCTGCCGCGCGCCGGTCATCTCCTCCAGCGTCACCGCGCCGTCGCCGTCGAGATCGAACTCCTCGAACACCATGCGCGGGCCCATCGGCCCCTCCTGCGCCATGGCCGGAAGGACCAGCGCCGCGGGGATCGTCACGCCCAGAAGGGCCGCTTTCCAGATCGACATGCGTATCTCCTTTGCTGCCTGTCTGATCCCTCTCACGCGGGGGCGGGGGATTTCCGTCGCGGGAAACCGCCCCGTGACGCCGCGTCGCGCAGCGTCGCCATGGACGCCCCGGCCCGGGGGGCCCATGTTGCCCCCCATGCAGGACACCCAGATCGACCATTCCGAACTGCGGCCCGAGTTCG
>NZ_JBQLZP010000679.1:0-11523 GCF_052168335.1 Roseicyclus sp.
GGCAAGCAGCGCGATCAGCCCCATCGGCAGCATCTCCCGCCGCCAGGCCGCGAGAACCCGCTCGTAGGAGAGGCCGTAGCCCACGAAGAGCGGCGTGTCGCCGATGCGGGAATAGCCGTAGATCCGGCTCCGGCCGTCGATCGACGAGACCGAGGCATAGACGCCGTCGTCCGCCACGGCCATCCGGCCGAGCAGGGGCGAGCCGGGGCCGAGGCGGTCGGGAACCCGCTCGAGCATCGGGTGGCGCGCGAGGATCTCGCCGTCCTCGCGGAAGATGCCCGCGACGAAGCGCCCCTCGGTCGTCTGTTCCCAGAACTCGGTGAAGTAGTCGAGCGACGCGGTGACGAGGATGATGCCGTTGAAGTCGTCCCTCGGCGCGCGGCGGCGGCTGATGTTGAAGTTCAGCGTGCCCTTGGTCCGCCCCACGATCATCTCGCCGAAGTGCAGTTCGTCGCGCTCCTCCAGCGCCTGGAAATAGCTGCGGTCGGCCACGTAGACGTCGGGGAAGGGGAAGAAATCCGCGCTGTTGGCCGTCCGTCCGTCGGGCGGCACGAGCCAGAGGCCGTCGACGTGCGGGCTGCCCGCCGCGACCTGACGCAGAAAGACGTGCACCTCCTCCGAGGACCGGATCTCCTCCCAGGTCATGGTCCCGAGATACTGGTCGACCTGCGCGATGATGAGCTCCTGCGCTTCGAATACGCGCAGCGCGTGCTCCTCGAGGATCTGGATGGTGCGCCCGACCGAGGCTTCGCCGCTGCGCAGCGTCTCCGTGCGCTGGCTCGCCGCGAAGACGACGAAGAGGAGCACCGGAAGCAGCGTGACCGCCCAGAGCAGGATCTTGCCGACACGCCCGAAGCGCGCGTCGGCGTCGGGGCGCGCGCGTGCCTGCCGCGCCGTGGGCGCGGATAATCGTTCAGCCGTTGGATCGAGGCCCGCCATCGTCTCTTTCGGTTTCATGACGGCGCGTTGCGCAGGGTGCGCCGGGCCCGCATGTTCGAAGGACAAGCCGCGAAACCCCCGATCCGTTCCGGGATCACGCGGCGTCAGTCCGGCATCCGCCGTCCGGCAAGTCGACCCCGGCCGGAGCTCAGGCCTCGCCGCCTGCGACGTAGCTGCCGAGTTCGAGTAGCTGCCGCTCGAACTCGGCGATCCGCGCGGGCGCGCCGGGATCGGAGGCCACCATCTCGTCGACGATCGCCTCGACGAGGGTGAAGCCCGCGCCCTGCGAGGGCAGCGGCTGCGGCCCCTCCATCGGCAGGCAGAAGACCAGCCGCGCCCCCCCGGCGATGGGCGAGGTGTAGCGGTCGGTGATGGCGATCACGTCGAGCCCCTTGGCGCGCGCGGCGCGGTGCGCCCGGATCACCTCGGCCGAGTAGAGCGAGAAGGTGATGAGCACGACGACCTCGCCCTCGCCGGCATGGGCGAGCCGGTCGGCGATGCCGCCGGGCTCGGTCGGCATGCGCTCGAAATGGGGGAAGGCCATGCCGCCCGTGTAGGCGAAGTAATGCGCCAGCGAGAAGCAGCTGCGCACCCCGATGCAGTGGATGCGCCGCGCCCGGAGGAGGAGCGCCGCCGCCTCGCCGATCCGCGCGACGGTGTCCTCGGCGAAGAGGGCGTCGAGATTGGCCTGCGCGGCGGTCCTGAGCCGCTCGATCCGGGCGCCCTCGGGCTGTGCGCTCAGGCGGGCGGCGCGCGCGCCGTAGACGCCGCCGCGCCGCCGCAGCGCCGCCTGGAAGGCGCGGCGGCACTCCTCGAAGCCCGGGAATCCCAGCGCCAGCGACAGGCGGTAGACCGTGTTCACGTTGGCCCCCGACAGCTTCGCGAGGCCCCGGACGGAATGAAACGCCATCTCCTCGGGGTGCTCGAGCGCCCAGGAGGCGAAGCCCGCGATCGCCGGGGTGCCTTGCTCCACGAGCTCCGCGAGCCTGCGGCTGAGGTCGTCGAGGGATCGCTCCGGGGTGTCGGGGGTCGCTGTCATATGAAACATATGCTTCAAAAACTTGACCTCTTGCAAGAATCCGTTTCATTTGGTTGGCATCAGCAAATAAGAAGCAAAAGGGAGATGATCATGAAGAAGCATCTGGCGGGCGGTATGATCGCCCTGGGCGCGGCGCTCGGCGCGGGCGCGGCATCGGCCCAGGAGACGTTCATCGCGATCGGGACCGGGGGCGTCACCGGCGTCTACTACCCCACCGGCGGCGCGATCTGCCGCCTCGTGAACCGCGACCGCGCGGACCACGGCATCCGCTGCGGCGTCGAGTCGACCGCGGGATCGGTCTACAACATCAACGCCGTGCGCTCGGGCGAGCTCGAGTTCGGCGTGGCGCAGTCGGACTGGCAGTACCACGCCTACCAGGGCACGTCGCAGTTCGAGGACCAGGGCGCCTTCGAGGGCCTGCGCGCCGTCTTCTCGGTCCATCCCGAGCCCTTCACCGTGGTGGCGCGCGCCGACGCGGGCATCGAGACCTTCGAGGACCTTCAGGGCAAGCGCGTCAACGTGGGCAACCCGGGTTCGGGCCAGCGCGGCACGATGGAAGTGCTCATGGAGGAGATGGGCTGGACGATGGACGACTTCGCCGTCGCCTCCGAACTCCAGGCCGCCGAGCAGAGCCAGGCGCTCTGCGACAACAACATCGACGCGATGATCTACACCGTCGGCCACCCCTCGGGCTCGATCCAGGAGGCGACGACGGCCTGCGACGCGGTGCTGGTGGACGTGGACAACGCGGCCACGCAGGCGCTGGTGGAGGCCAATCCCTTCTACCGCGTCGCCACGATCCCGGGCGGCATGTATCGCGGCAACGAGGAGGACACGACGACCTTCGGCGTCGGCGCGACCTTCATCACCTCGGCGGACGTGCCCGAGGAGGTGGTCTACACCGTCGTCCGCGCGGTCTTCGAGAACATCGACCAGTTCCGCAGCCTGCACCCGGCCTTCGCCAACCTCGACCCGCAGGAAATGGCGAATGACGGCCTGTCGGCGCCGCTCCATCCGGGGGCCGAGCGCTATTTCCGCGAGGCCGGCCTGATCGAGTGACCGTCGCCTCCTGACGGACGGACAGGGTTCCGGGCGGGCAGGTCCCCGCCCGGTTCCACACGCAGGAAGGGACGGGACGGCACATGGCGGAAGACGACGGGCGCGAGGGGCGCAGGTTCAGCGACGAGGAACTCCAGGATCTCGTCGCCTCCACGGATTCCGGCGCCCGCGCGCCGCGCAGCCGGCCCGTCGCGCTGCTGATCGCGGGGCTCGCGCTCCTGTGGTCGCTGTTCCAGCTCTGGATCGCGCAGCCGATGCTGTGGTTCGCGGAATACCTGCCGGTGATGAACTCCTCGCAGACGCGGCCCCTGCACCTCTTCTTCGCGATCGTGCTGGCCTTCCTCGCCTATCCGGCCTTCAAGAATTCACCGCGCGACCGGGTGCCGGTGACGGACTGGCTGCTCCTGCTGATCGGCGGGTTCTGCACGCTCTACGTCTTCTGGTTCTCCGACACGCTGGCCGTGACCGCGCGCTCGGGCCTGCCGACGCAGCCGCAGATCGTGATCGGCGCCATCGGCCTCCTCGTGCTGCTGGAGGCGAGCCGCCGTGCGCTCGGCCCGGCGCTGACCGTCGTGGGCTCGCTCTTCCTGCTCTACGCCTGGTTCGGGCAGGGCTGGCTGATCCCCGACCTCATCGCCCACGAGGGGCTGTCGTTCCGCTCGCTGATCAACGCGCAGTGGCTCGACACCGGGGGGGTCTTCGGCATCCCGCTCGGCGTCTCGACGGCCTTCGTCTTCCTCTTCGTGCTCTTCGGCTCGCTCCTCGACAAGGCGGGGGCCGGCAACTACTTCATCAAGTTGGCTTTCGCGGGCCTCGGCCACCTGCGCGGCGGGCCCGCCAAGGCGGCTGTCGTGGGCTCGGCCATGACCGGCCTCATCTCGGGCTCCTCCATCGCCAACGTCGTGACGACGGGCACCTTCACCATCCCGCTGATGAAGCGCGTGGGCTTCACCAACGAGCAGGCGGGCTCGGTCGAGGTCGCCTCCTCCGTGAACGGGCAGATCATGCCGCCGGTGATGGGTGCGGCCGCCTTCCTGATGGTGGAGTTCATCGGCATCTCCTACGTCGAGGTGATCAAGCACGCCTTCATCCCGGCGGTGATCTCCTACATCGCTCTGGTCTACATCGTGCATCTCGAGGCGCTGAAGAAGGACATGCCGGCGCTGGGCGAGGCGAAGTCCTTCGTCGGCATGATCGTGAAGTTCTTCCTGGGCTTCGCGGTCGCGGGGGCGGGCTTTACCGCGCTCATCTATGGCGTCGGCTTCCTGCGCGACACCGTCCCGGACCTGAGCGGGCCGATCATGCTGGCGCTGCTCGGCGCGGTCTACCTCTGGCTCGTCGCCGTCGCGGCGCGGAGGCCCGACCTCGAGGCGGACGACCCCAACGCGAAGGAGATCGTGCTGCCGCAGGTCAAGGACATCTACGCCACCGGCCTGCACTACGTGCTGCCGATCGTCGTGCTCGTCTGGTTCCTGATGGTCGAACGCCAGAGCCCGGCGCGCTCGGCCTTCTTCGCGGTCGCGCTGATGATCGGGATCATCGTCACGCAGCGGCCCCTCAAGGCGCTCTTCCGGGGCGAGGGCGGGCGCATCGCGGCCGAGTTCCGGGCGGGCCTCGGCGACCTTCTGGAGGGGCTGATCACCGGGGCGCGGAACATGATCGGCATCGGCGTCGCGACGGCGGCGGCGGGCATCATCGTGGCGACGGTGACGCGCACGCCCATCGGCACCGAGCTCGCCGGCCTCGTCGAGCAGCTCTCCATGGGCGTCCTCTTCCTCATGCTGGTCTTCGTCGGCCTCTTCTCGCTCATCCTCGGGATGGGGCTGCCGACGACGGCCAACTACATCGTCGTCTCCTCGCTGATGGCCTCGGTCGTGGTGACGCTCGGCGCGCAGGAGGGTCTGATCGTGCCGCTGATCGCGGCGCATCTCTTCGTGTTCTACTTCGGGATCATGGCCGACGTGACGCCGCCCGTGGGACTGGCGAGCTTCGCGGCCGCCGCCGTCTCGGGGGGCGATCCGATCCGCACCGGCTTCACCGCGTTCTTCTATTCGCTGCGGACCGTCGCGCTGCCGTTCCTCTTCATCTACAACCCGACGCTCATCCTCTACGGCGTGGACCTCGGGACGTTCGAGGGCATCCTCCAGGCGATCCTCGTCTTCGTCGTCGCGACCTTCGCGATGCTGCTCTTCGCCGCCGCCACGCAGGGCTATTTCCTCGCCCGCTCGCGGATCTGGGAGAGTGCCGCGCTCCTCCTCGTGGCCTTCACGCTCTTCGTGCCGAACGTCTGGCTCAACATGGTGCAGGACCCGTTCCGCAGCGTGCCGGAGGCCGAGTTCGAGACCCTGCTCGGCGAGGTGGAGGAGGGCGACCGCCTGCGCCTCCTGATCCGCGGGCCCGACTTCAACACCGGGCAGACGGCCGAGACCACCGTGGTCGTCTACCCCGAGGGCGCGACGGCGGCCGAGCGGCTGGCCAATACCGGCCTCCTCCTGATGCCCGAGGGCGAAACCACGCGCCTCGACGAGCCGATGTTCGGGACCGACATCGCCGAGACGCTGCGCGACTTCGACTTCTACGCCGAGGAGCCGGTGACGCTCGCCTCCGTGCAGATCCCGCGCGACCGTCTGCCGGCGCAGGTCTTCTACATCCCGGCGCTGCTGCTCCTCGGCGGGGTGATCCTGCTCCAGCGGCGGCGCCAGACGAAACCGGCCTTCTGAGGCCACACGACGAGGACCGCGACGATGTTCGAGACCGTGCTCCTGCCCATCGACCTCTCGGTGCCCGGAAGCTGGCAGAAGGCGCTTCCCGCCGCGCTCCGCCTGTGTCAGGCCGAGGCGGGGGGCGTCCTGCACGTCCTGACCGTGGTGCCGGATTTCGGCATGTCGGTCGTCGGCAGCTACTTCGAGGCGGGGTTCGAGAAGAAGGCGATGCACAAGGTCGGCGAGGAACTGGGCGCCTGGGTCGCCGCGAACGTGCCCGACGGGATCGAGGTCCATCCCCACGTCATGCACGGGCGCGTCTACGAGCAGATCATCACCGCCGCCGACCGGCTCGGCGTGGATGCCATCGTCATGGCCTCGCACCGGCCGGAGCTGACCGACTACCTCCTCGGCCCGAACGCCGCGCGCGTGGTGCGGCACGCCAGCCAGTCCGTCTTCGTCGTCCGGGGGGAGTGACGCGATGAGCCATGTCTTCGGCCGCGGTCCCGCGCGCCTGCCGACCGCCGTGCGGGGGGAGGGGTGCTACCTCCACGACGCGGAGGGGCGCGCCTATCTCGACGGGTCGGGCGGGGCGGCGGTCTCCTGTCTCGGCCACTCGGATGCGGAGGTGCGCGCCGCGATCCACGCACAGCTCGACCGCCTCGCCTTCGCGCATACCGGGTTCTTCACTTCGGAGCCCGCCGAGAGGCTCGCGGACCTCCTCGTGGCGAACGCGCCCGAGGGGATCGACCGGGTCTATCTCCTCTCCGGCGGGTCGGAGGCCGTGGAGGCCGCGATCAAGCTCGCGCGGCAGTATTTCCTCGAGATCGGGCAGCCAGGGCGCCACCGGATCATCGCCCGGCGCCAGAGCTACCACGGCAACACGCTCGGCGCGCTGGCCGCCGGCGGCAATGCCTGGCGGCGCGAGAAGTTCGCGCCGCTGCTGATCGAGACGCACCACATCGCGCCCTGCTTCGAATACCGCGAACGGCGCGAGGACGAGAGCCCCGAGGACTACGGCCTGCGCGCCGCGAACGCGCTCGAGGCCGAGATCGAGCGCCTCGGCCCCGAGACCGTCATGGCCTTCATCGCCGAGCCCGTGGTCGGCGCGACGGCGGGCGCGGTTCCCGCCGTGCCCGGCTACTTCCGCCGCATCCGCGAGATCTGCGACCGCCACGGCGTCCTCCTGATCCTCGACGAGGTGATGTGCGGCATGGGGCGCACGGGCCGCTTCTTCGCCTGCGAGGAGGACGGCATCGCGCCCGACATCGTCACCATCGCCAAGGGCCTCGGGGCGGGCTACGTGCCGGTCGGCGCGATGCTCGCCTCCGCCCGCGTCCACGACGCCATCGCGGGCGGGTCGGGCAGCTTCATGCACGGGCACACCTACCACGCCCATGTCCTGGCCGCGGCCGGGGCGGAGGCGGTGGTGCGCCGGATCTTGGAGGGCGGCCTCGTTCCGCGCGTGCGCGCGCAGGGGGCGAAGCTCGAGGCCGCGTTGCGCGAGACCTTCGGCCAGCATCCGCATGTCGGCGACATCCGCGGCCGGGGCCTCTTCCGCGGGATCGAACTGGTGGAGGACCGGGACACGAAGCGGCCCTTCGATCCGGGGCTCAAGCTTCATGCCCGCGTGAAGTCGTCGGCGATGGCGGAGGGGCTGATCGTCTACCCGGCGGGGGGCACCGTGGACGGGCGCGCGGGCGACCACGTCCTGATCGCGCCGCCCTTCATCATCGAGGATGCGCAGATCGGGGAATTGGTCGACAAGCTCGCCCGCGCGCTCGGGGCCGCGCTCGCGCGATGAGCCCGCTCAAGCCCCTGCCGCGCGTGATGCTGGCGCCGAACGGTGCGCGGCGGACGAAGCGCGACCACCCCGCGCTGCCCGTGACGATCCCCGAGACCGTCGCCGCCGCGAAGGCCGCCTTCGAGGCCGGGGCGGGCGCGCTCCACGCCCATGTCCGGGACGCGGAGGGGCGGCACAGCCTCGACGCGGGCCTCTACCGCGAGCTTCTCGCCGAGATGGCGCGCGAGGTTCCCGCGATGCCGGTGCAGATCACGACCGAGGCCGCCGGACTCTTCGCGCCGCCCGCCCAGCGCGCCGTCCTGCGCGAGGTCCTGCCCGAGGGCGCCTCCGTCGCGCTGCGCGAGATGGTGACGGACGACACGCCGGACGCCGAGGCGCGCCGCTTCTACGCCTGGGCCGAGGAGGCGGGGATCGCGGTCCAGCACATCCTCTACGATGCGGGCGACGCCGCCCGCCTGGCGTCCTGGGTGGCGGCGGGCCACCTGCCCGCGCCGGTCCAGTGCATCTTCGTCCTCGGCGCCTATGCGCCGCCGCGCGACGGGCGGCCGGAGGAGCTGCGCGGCTTCCTCGACGCGCTGGCGCCGCTCGGCCCCGGGCTCGACTGGGCCGCCTGCGCCTTCGGGGCGGCGGAGACGGAATGCCTCGTCGCGGCGGAGGCGCTGGGGGGCAAGATGCGGATCGGCTTCGAGAACAACCTCCTCGGCCCTGACGGGAGGCACGCGCCCGACAACGCGGCGCGGGTGCGCGACCTCATGGCGGTGCTCGCTCGGGGCCGAGGGGGCGGGGCCACGGCCTCCCCGACGCGCTGATGCCGCTCGGCCCGGCCGTCCCGCGCCCTCGGGGTGGCGGGATGCGGATCGGGTTCGGCAATGGCCGTCTCAGCCCGGGCGCAGGCGGTCGACACCGTGGCGCCGACTCAGGACTGAGGGGCAGTCGGCAGCGCCGCGAAGATCGCGCCGATGCGCGCGGCCTCCCCGGCGAGGCCCCAGGGCGGGTTCGACACGAACATCCCCGAGCCGACCATCCGGTGCCCCTCGCGCGCCGGGCCGAAGACGACCTCGTGGCGGAGCGCCTCGGGGTCCTGCGCCATGAGCTCCGCCAGCATCGCCTCATGCGCGCCCGAGACGAGAAGCGGATACCAGAGCGCGACGACGCCGACGTTCCACTTGGCGCGGAGCTTCGCGATCAGCTTCGGGACGGTGGCGTAATCCTCCTTCACCTCCCAGGACGGGTCGATCAGGATCAGCCCGCGCCGGGGCGTCGGCGGGCAGAGCGCGCGCGCGGCCTCGAACCCGTCGCGGCGGAGCACCTGCGCGCCATGAGGCGCCATGACCTCCGCCAGCGCCGCGTGCTCCCTCGGATGCAACTCGGCCAGGTGCATCGCGTCGCCCGGCCGCAGCATCTCGGCCGCGATCAGCGGCGAGCCGGGATAGGCCGTCGCCCCGTGCCGCGCGCGGATCGCGGCGAGGCAGCGCGCGTAGGGGTGCTCCGCAGGGAAGGCCGCGGCCAGCCGCCCGATGCCCGCCGCCGCCTCGCCGGTCTTCAGCGCCTCGGCCGCGTCGAGCCGGTAGAGGCCGCGCCCGGCATGGGTCTCGATGTAGCTGAGCGGTTTGTCCTTGCGCGTCAGGTAGTCCAGCATGGCGGCCAGAAGCGCGTGCTTGTGCACGTCGGCCATGTTCCCCGCGTGGAAACTGTGCTGATAGGACAACATGGCGGCGGCGTAGCGGGATTGGCGCGCCGGAACAAGCGGGGCGGCACGCGGGAATGGCGGAACGGGACTACGACGCGATCGTCCTCGGCGCTGGGGGCGCCGGGCTGATGGCGGCGGCGACCGCCGGGCAGGCGGGCGCGCGCGTCCTCGTGATCGACCACGCCGAGAAGCCGGGCAAGAAGATCCTCATCTCGGGCGGCGGGCGCTGCAACTTCACCAACACCGGGACGGGGCCGGAGAACTTCCTCTCCGAGAACCCGCATTTCGCCAAGTCGGCGCTCAGCCGCTATACCCAGTGGGATTTCCTCGCGCTGGTCGAGCGCCACGGCATCGCCTGGCACGAGAAGACGCTGGGGCAGCTCTTCTGCGACGGCTCGGCCCGGCAGATCGTCGCGATGCTGATGGAGGAATGCCGCAAGGGCGGGGTCGAGGTGCGGCTCTCGACCCCCATCGGCGAGATCGGGCACGCGGACGGGCGCTTCCGCGTCGCGGGCGCCCGTGCGGCGGCGCTGGTCATCGCCACGGGCGGGCCGTCGATCCCCAAGATGGGCGCGACGGGCGTGGCCTACGACATCGCGCGGCGCTTCGGCCTCGGGCTGGTGACGCCGCGCCCGGCGCTCGTGCCCTTCACGCTGGGCGAGGGGGACGCGGACCTCAAGGCCATTCCCGGCGTCGCATTCCCCGCCGTCGCCCGCGTGGGAAACGTCTCCTTCGAGGAGGCCGCGCTGTTCACCCACAGGGGGCTTTCGGGGCCCGCGATCCTCCAGGTCTCCTCCTACTGGACGCCGGGCGACGAGGTCTCGCTCCGCGTGCTGCCCGACGCGCTGTCGCGGCTCAGGGAGGCGCGGCGCGAGATGCCGCGGGCGCAGCTCAAGGCCGCGCTCGCCCGCCTGTTGCCCGCGCGCCTCGCCGAGGCGCTGGCCGCGCGCATCGGGCTCTCGCGCGAACTGGCCAACGCCTCGGACGCCGATCTCGAGGCGGCGGCCGGGGTGCTGTCGGCGCTGCGCCTCGCGCCCACGGGGACCGAGGGCTACGCCAAGGCCGAGGTCACGGCGGGCGGCATCTCGACGGCCGCGCTCTCGTCCAGGACGATGGAGGCGCGGGACGTTCCCGGCCTCTACGCCATCGGCGAGGCGGTCGACGTGACCGGCTGGCTCGGCGGCTACAACTTCCAGTGGGCCTGGTCCTCGGGCGTCGCGGCGGGCCTCGCCATCGCCGAACGCGCGCGGACGGCGTGAGCCACCGGGATCGCGCGGCGCCCCTTGTTCCGGCGCGCCCTCGTCCCCATATCATCCAAGCGATTGTTTTTCTATTCGAACCTCTGCTTCCGTTCATCCGGCTCTCAGTTGATCGATCCAGACTGACTTTGCCGGGCTGCCGCGTCCTGCGGGCAGCATCCAGAACAGGAGACCACGGACATGGCCAATGGCACCGTGAAATGGTTCAACTCCACCAAGGGATTCGGCTTCATCCAGCCCGAGAGCGGCGGCAAGGACGTCTTCGTCCACATCTCCGCCGTCGAGCGCGCGGGCCTCACCGGCCTCGCCGATGACCAGAAGGTGACCTTCGACGTCGAATCCGGCCGCGACGGCCGCGAGAGCGCGACGAACCTCGCGCTCGCCTGACCGCGACGCAAGGTGCGGGACGGCAGGCGCTGCCCCGCACCCCCAAAGCCCGCACCTCCGCCGCCGCCGGCCGGACGCGGGCACGCCCCTCCGGCCGGCGAAGGTGCGCGATCCATGTCCGGTTCCTCCAGCGACGATCACCGGCGCCCGACGCGGCAGGAGGCGAACCTCGCCGCCACGGACCGCGCCGCCCGCGACATCCTCCGCAGCGAGGCCGAGGCGCGGCGGGACCAGGCCGAACGGCTGAAGGCGATCCGCCTCGAACGCGAGGCCGGACGACGGCCCGACGACGAGGACACCTCGTCCGGGGCCTGAACCGGCGGCTTGTCCGCCCGAAGATGCAGGCTGGCGCCCGGGCAAGAACCGCGGGCGCGCCCAACGAGACAACCAGAAGGGAGAAGCCATGAAAGCGAAGACCAGGGCCCGCGCCGACGACGTGTTCGGCGCCGCCCGGCCGAAGAAGGGCGTCGCCGCGTCGAAGGCGGCCGCACCGGAGGTTCAACTCGGCGCGCACGGCCGCTACCAGATCAAGTCCGGCCGGCTCGGCGGCGAGTACATCGCGCGCGCCTTCGCCCGGCCGCCCGTGAGGCTCAGGGGCGTCGTCGCCGAAGCGCGCGGCGCGACCGAGGCGGCCGCGATCGCCG
>NZ_JBQLZP010000680.1:0-2924 GCF_052168335.1 Roseicyclus sp.
GGTGCAGGTCGACGGGCCGCGCGCCGATGGCGCAGCCGCCCGGCAGCGACACGACCGCCCGCCCCTCGCGCGCCAGCATCGGCCCGAGCACCAGGATCGAGGCCCGCATCTTGCGGACGATGTCGTAGTCGGCCGTGTGGTTGTCGAGCCCGTGGGACGAGAGCGCCAGCACGCGGCCCTCGTTCAGCGACGAGACCTCGGCCCCGAGCGACTGGAGGAGCGTCGTCATCGTCCGGATGTCGGAGAGGCGCGGCGCGTTCGTCAGCGTCAGCGGCTCCTCGGAGAGCAGCGTCGCGGGCATCAGCGTGAGGCAGGCGTTCTTGGCGCCCGCGATGGGGATCTGCCCCGACAGCGGCCCGTTCCCGGTGACGACGATCCTGTCCATTTCTGCCCTCGCCTCGCGGCGCGGGGAGCCGGGATCACGCCCCGCCCTTCTCCGCGCGTTTCTTCGCCTGCGCCTTGCGCTTGGCCATGTTCGCCTTGAGAGCCGCCTTCAGCCGCGTCTCGCGCCCCGATTTCGCCGCCGGTTTCGGCGTCCGCTCCTGCGCCTTTTCGGTCATGGACGCCCTCTTACCGCGCGCCGCCCGACGCGTCCAGATTGCGCTTGCGTCATGGTTGGATTGCGGCTAGTCCACCGCCCACGCGAGCGAGGGCCGCAGTAGCTCAGTGGTAGAGCGCACCCTTGGTAAGGGTGAGGTCGGGAGTTCAATCCTCCCCTGCGGCACCATCCCCACCCCCTGAAATGCCCGATCGGGTTGCGCCGATACGCGACGCCTTACGCGGATTTGCGAGGTCGGCGGTGTGCGGAAAAAACCGCCGACCCGGTGCCGAGCGGCCTCCGGATCGCGCGCCCGCAGCACCCGCACGTATCGCCCGCCCGCTGCGGCGCCCGGCCGGTCCGCCGTCTTCGGCGTAGCGCTGGACGATCGCGGCCGTGAGGGGCGCAGCGCGCGTGACCGTACACGCGTGTATGTCGCGTGCGTTCGTGCATGGAAAACGCCGCAGGATCGTGAATGCGTTCCCCGAGGTCGACCGCCCTCTCTTCCAGCCGGCCCTCCCCCCGCCCCGGCAAGGCGCGTTCCGCTAGCGCTGCAGCGTCGCCACGTAGTCCGCCAGCGCGATCAGCCGCGGCGGGGTCGGCGTGAGCACGCCGGGCTCCGTCTCGAAGGGCACCAGATCGTCCGCGAAGAGGGCGCCGAATTCCGGCATCCCGTCCGGCGCACGGGTGTAGCCGTCGACCCGCGCCATGACCTCGAGCATCGGGAAGACGCCGCCGTTCCGCGCGGCGAGCCGCGTGAGGTCGGCCGGCCGCGGGTCGAGCCCCGCCGCGGCGGGCCCGTCTCCGGCGCCGGTCGCGCCATGGCAGCTCGAGCAGAGCGCGAGGTAATCCTCCTGTCCGGTCGCGTCCGGCGGCCGGTCCATCTCGCGGGCCTGGCATCCCGCCAGGACGATGCTCGCGGCGATGAGCCCGATGGCGAAACGCATGATCCCCTCCTCCCCAGCGCTGGTCCCGCGCCGAGCCAACCACAGCCGCCACCCGCGGGCAACGTCCCTCGTCCCGCGCCATCGCGTCGCGCAGGGGTCCGCCGGCCCGGGGACGGCACGGCGACATGCGCGGAACCCTCGGGTCGCGAGACCCGGAGCGGAGGCGCGCCCGGCATCCCGAGGCAGGCGCGCGACGCCGCGGAGCGAGCCTCCCTCTGGGTGGCGGGCCCTCCCCGGCGCGCCGATGTCGTGCGGACCGCCGCGACACCTGCCGCGACACGACCGGCGCTCCGGGGACGGAACCGCCGCACGGTCGCCCCGCCCCGCCATGCGGGCCGCCGGATGCCGTTCCGGCGCCGCGACAGGGCCGCAGCGCGTCTCCGCCTCAGCGGAATGTGGTGGAAATGAACGTGGCGAGGCCCGCGATGTCCGCGTCGGTCAGGTCGGCCGCCATCGGGATCATCAGCATCGAGTTCGGCCCGATGCGCTCCCCGGCGCGATAGGTCATCAGCCGGTCCGAGAGGTAGTCCTCGGTCTGGCCGGACAGCGAGGGATACGTGGAAACGCCTCGCCCCATGCGACCGTGGCAGGCCGATCAGACGGTGGCGTAGAGTTCCTCGGCCGGAACGGCCACGGGTTCGGACGCGGCGACGGGCCATGCGAACAGCGCCGCCGTGGCGGCGGCGAGCAGTCGGTACTTCATGGAACCGCCCGTCCATGCACACGACGGTTCCGCACGGGCGGGGTCCTGCCGCCGGAGACATCCGCCCGTGTCGGGCGCTGCTTCCGGCGGGGTTTCCTTCCCCGACCGCGACGAACCGTCGCAAGTGAGGTATTGCGCCCCGACCTCCCGTCAATATCGATTTCCGCGCGACCGGCGGCGTTTCGCGCGGGCCGGCTCAGGTTCGGGCCACCGCCCTTGCGCAGAGCGGGAAGACGAGGACCAGCGCGGCCAGCCCCCAGAACGCGGCGACGAGGCTCGTCGCCTGCGAGACGAAGCCGATCAGGGCGGGGCCGGCCAGGATGCCCGCGTAGCCCGTCGTCGTGACCGCCGCGATGGCGAGGCCGGCGGGCATCATCGTCTGCCGGCCCGCCGCGCTGAAGAGGACGGGGACGAGGTTCGCCGCGCCGAGCCCGACGAGGAAGAACCCCGCCAGCGCGAGCGGCGCGACCGGCGCCAGCAGCATCAGCGCGAGGCCGCAGGCCACGACGATCCCGCCGCCCACGAGCGTCGCGAAGGGGCCGATCATCGCCACCAGCCTGTCGCCCAACAGCCGCGCCCCCGCCATGGCGATGGAGAAGAGCATGAAGCCGAGGCCCGCGCGCGCGGTCTCCAGCAGCTCCCGCTCGACGGTGAGGAGCGCGCCCCAGTCGAGGATCGCGCCCTCGATCAGGAAGATGTAAGGAGCCAAGGTCGGATGATCGAGAATGTCGAACCG
>NZ_JBQLZP010000681.1:0-7444 GCF_052168335.1 Roseicyclus sp.
GGGCCGCCTCGTCCAGCGGCAGGCCGATGGCGACGAGATTGCGCAGCGCCTGGTCCATCGTCAGCGCCGAGCCCGCAAGCGTCCCGTCGGCCAGGCGCATGGCGCCGTCGGCCTTCACGACGTCCTGCGCGCCGAGCCGGTAACGCCCGTCGGGCATTCCGGCGCCCGCGGTCGCGTCGGTCACGGCATAGAGGCGCGGGATTGCGCGCCGCGCTGCGAGGATGGCGCCCGCCTCGACGTGGATCAGGTCGGGGATGATCTCGGCGCTCTCGGCATGGGCGAAGGCCGCGCCGCAGAGGCCGTTGCCCCGGTGGGAAATGCCGCTCATCGCGTTGAAGAGGTGGGTGACGCCCGGGCCGCGCGCGAGCGCGTCGCGCGCCGTGGCGTAGTCGCAGAGCGAATGGCCGATCTGGCCCCTTATGCCGAGGTCGTCGAGCGCGTCGTGGAGGTCGGCGGCTCCCGCGAGCTCGGGCGCGAAGGTGACGACCCGGACGGGTGCGCGCGCCGCCCAGTCGCGCAGGAGGCGCACGTCGGGCGGAATGGCGAAGGGCGGCTGCGCGCCGAGCTTGCCGGGGTTCAGGAACGGCCCCTCGAGATGCGCACCGAGAATACGCGCGCCGTCGCGGGGCGGATCGGCCATGACCTCCGCCAGCGCGTCGAGGAAGGCCTCGATCCCGGCCACGGGGGCCGTCATGGAGGTTGGGCAGAGGGAGGTCGTGCCGTGCCGGGCATGGAGCCGCGCCGCGATGCGGATGGCCTCGGCCCCCTCCATCATGTCGGCGCCGCCGCCGCCGTGGACATGGGCGTCGACGAAGCCCGGCAGGATGTAGGGCGGCTCGGGCCGGTCTGTTGCCTTGCCCTCGACGGCCTCGATCTGCCCATCGAAGTGGACGCGGCCGATAACCCAACCCGAAGGCGTCAGGATGGTTCCTTCGAGCGTCATGGCCGCTCTCACAGCTTGAGCGGCGCGACGGCTTCGGCCGCGCCGTGGATGAGGTCGGCGGCGTCCTCGCGCACCTGCACAAGGCGCAGAAAGAGGAGGTCGGTCAGCATGAGCTGCGCGTCGCGCGAGGTGATGGCTGAGGAACGAACGCGCTCCTCGTCAGTGACGGTGCGGAGCGCGGTCGTGGCAAGCGCGGCGAGCGGGTTTGGCTGGAGACCAGTTACCGTGATGATCGCCGCACCCCGCCGGGCACCGGTCTCAGCGATGCGCAGCGTCTCGAGGCTCGCCCCGGACTGCGACAGTGAAACAAGCGCGTCGCGCGGCGAGAGCGTCGCGGCATTCGCCATCTGGATGTGGCTGTCGGCGTCGAAGCTGGCGGGGATGCCCAGCTTCTGCAACTTGTAGGCGAAGTCGCGTGCCACGAGCGACGAGGCACCGACACCCGAAAGCTGGATGCGCACCGCCTGGCTCAGGATGTCGCGGGCCGCGTCGAGGCGCTCGGGCGGATTGACGCCCAGCGTCTCGTGCATCGCGTGTGTCTTGCTGGCCAAGAGCTTCACGGCCGTGGTGGTCGCATCGTCCGCTGCCTCGATGGTGCCGTGGACTGTTCCAATCGACGCCGTCCGGGTAGCGGCCGCGCGGGTTATCTCGAGGCGGAGGTCCTGGTAGCCCGAGTAGCCGAGCTTTTGGCAGAACTTGACAACGCTTGACTGGCTGCGTCCGGCAAGCCGCGCGAGGTCGCCCGAGGAAAGGCGTCCAATCGAGTTGGGATCGCTTAGAATAGTGTCCGCAATCTGCCGTTCGCCTGCGGTGAGGTTCTCGCGCTGTGCTTCAATGACGGTGAGGATCGACAAGCGACATCTCCCATGAGTTCGACTTTCGGAATAGTCTAACACAATCGCATTTGACAACTTGGAATTTTCTATTCAACTTTCAGAACAAGTCTGAGGGAGTCGCTGCCGTGCCAAAAACCAGGTTGCATGATCGCCGATCATCGGATCTCGGATCGCTTGTGTCCGAGCGTCGCAATCCGAGTTCGATGGACATCGACCTAATGTCCTCGGCTGAGATCGTGGCCTGCATGAACACCGAGGACCAGGGCGTGACGGAAGCCGTCGCCGCCGAGGCCGACGCCATCGCCGCAGCCGTCGACCGCATCGTAGCGGCTTTCGAGGCCGACGGGCGGCTGATCTACATCGGCGCGGGCACGAGCGGGCGGCTCGGCGTGCTCGACGCCTCCGAATGCCCACCCACATTCTCCGTCCCGCCCGGGATGGTTGTCGGAATCATCGCTGGAGGCGACCGTGCGCTGAGGAACTCCGTTGAGGCGGCGGAGGACGACGAGGCGACGGGGGCAGCCGATCTCGACACCATCGCCGTCACCCCGCGCGACGTCGTGGTAGGTATCGCGGTGAGCGGGCGCACGCCCTATGTTGTGGGCGCGCTTCGCCACGCGAAGGCGCTCGGCGCAGGGACCATCGCCCTGTCGTGCAACCCGGGTTCGCTCATCGCGTCCATCGCTGACATCGCCATCGCGCCGGTCGTGGGCCCGGAGGTCGTCACCGGATCGACGCGACTGAAGTCGGGCACTGCGCAGAAGATGGTGCTCAACATGCTCAGCACGGCGAGCATGATCCGGATCGGCAAGACCTGGGGCAACCTCATGGTCGACGTCACCATCTCGAACCGCAAGCTCGCCGACCGCGCCGAGGGCATCCTGCGCGAGGCCACCGGCTGCGGGTCGGAGGAGGCGCGGCGCCTCCTCGCGGAGAGCGGCGGCAGCGTGAAGCTCGCCATCCTCATGCAGATCACGGGCAAGGCCGCCGACGCGGCACGGGCAGACCTCGAGGCCGAGCGCGGGTTCCTGCGCAAGGCCATCGAACGAGCGGGGATGAACCCCGCCGCACCGCGCGACAAATGACAACAGGGAGATGTCACAAATGACAGTGATGAAGACGACCGCCGGCGCTCTCGCGCTCGGCTTGACCACAGCGCTGGTCGCCCCCGCTGCGGCGCAGACGCTGAACGTCGCCTGGTCGCAGGACGCGACGGGCCTCGACCCACATACCCAGCCGGGTTTCGCGGCGATCCGCCTGCTCGAGCTGGTCTACGAGCCCCTCGTGCGCCTTGACGCGAACCTCGAGCTGCAGCCCGCGGTCGCGGAGAGCTGGTCCTTCTCGGAGGACGGCACGCAGCTTACCTTCCAGCTCGACCCCGACGCGATGTTCCACGACGGGACGCCCGTAACCTCGGCCGACGTGCGCGCCTCCTTCGAGCGCATCCTCGACGAGGCGACGAGCGCCGTGGCGCGCGCCAACTACACGTCGATCACCGGGATCGAGACGCCGGACGACCATACCGTGATCTTCCAGCTCGATGGTCCCGACGCGCCGATCCTGAACGGCATGGCCTCGGTCAACGCGGCCATCGTCCCAGCCTCGGCCATCGAGGCGGGCACCATCGGCACCGAGATCGTCGGCTCCGGCCCCTTTACGCTGGCCGAGCGGACGCCAAACGCCAATGCGCGCCTCGTGGCCTTCGAGGACTGGCACGGCAGTGACGTGGCCTATGACGAGATCGCGGTCAGCGTCCTTCCCGACGAGACGGCGATCCTGGCCGCGCTGCGCGCCGGACAGGCGGACTTTGCGCTTATCAACGACCCGCTTGTGGCGACGCTGGTGCCCCAGACGCCGGGCCTCGAGCTGAACACCGCGCCGACGCTCAGCTACTACGTGCTCCAGCTCAACCCCTCGCGCACGCCGATGGACGCGCTGGCGCTGCGGCAAGCGATCTCCTGCGCCATCGACCGGCAGGACATCCTCGACGCGGCACTCCTCGGTGAGGGCGAGGTGACGGGGCCGCTCACCTCTCCCGCCTACCGCAGCGATCCCGCGGGCCTCTTCTGCTACGAGCAGGACCAGGACCGCGCCCGCGAACTGCTGGCCGAAGCCGGCTATCCCGACGGCTTCTCGGCGCAGATCATGGCCGCGACCGGCGAGCCGCCGACGGCCTCGGGCATCGCGCAGCTCGTCCAGGCGCAGCTCGGCGAGGTTGGTATCGAGCTCGAGATCGAGATGCAGGAGATGAACGTCTACATCGACCGCTGGCTCGCCGGCGACTTCGACATGGCGGTGGCGCTGAACGGCGGCCGCGTCGATCCCTACACGATGTACAACCGCTACTGGACGCGGGCGGGCAACCTCCAGCGCGTGGCCAACTACATCGACGACACGCTCGATGCGCTGATGCAGCAGGGCCGAACCGAGACGGACGAAGCGACGCGGCGCGAGATCTTCGCCGAGTTCGAAAGCCACCTCGCCGAGATGGCTCCCTGGGTCTGGCTCTTCACGGGCAACACCTACACGGCACAGACCGAGGCGGTTGACGGCTTCGAGCCGAGTCCCACGGGATCGCTCTTCGGGCTGGTCGACGTGACCCTGTCCGACTGACGCAAGACCCGGCGGGGAGGCAGCGATGCGGTATCTTCTAGGACGGCTCGCGGTCTTCCCACTGGTCATGCTGGGCGTGTCCGTCTTCGTCTTCGTCGCCATCCGCCTCGTGCCCGGCGACGCCATCACGGCGATGCTGGGCACCGAGGGCGGGATGCTGACGCCCGTGCAGCGCGAGGCGCTGGCCGCCTATTTCGGTCTCGACCAGAACTGGGCGGTCCAGTATTTCCGCTGGCTCGGCGGGCTGCTGCAGGGCGATCTGGGGCTCTCCGTCACCTACGGCCAGCCGGTGCTCGACATCATCCTCGAGCGCTTTCCGCTGACGCTGCAACTGGCGCTCATGTCGATGGTCATCGCGCTCGCCATCGGGCTTCCGGCGGGCGTCTACGCCGCGACGCGGGCCGATCGTCCCTCGGACCTGATCGTGCGCATCCTCGCCATGGTCGGGCAGTCCATGCCGAACTTCGTCGTTGCGCTCCTCGCGATCTACATCCTCTCGGTCGGCTTCGGCGTCCTGCCCGCGATGGGCCGCTACATCCCCTTCACGGAGGATCCGCTCGGCAATCTCGGGCAGATGATCCTGCCGGCCTTCGCGCTCGGCACGGCCTTCGCGGCCGCCGTCACGCGCATCTCGCGGGCCGCGATGCTCGACATCCTGAGCGAGGACTACGTGCGCACCGCGCGCTCGCAGGGCTTCTCGCAGCGCTACGTGATCTGGCGCCACGCGCTGCCGAACGCGATGATCCCGGTGCTGACGCTGAGCGGGGTGGAGTTCGGCTATCTCCTCGGCGGCGCGGTCATCGTCGAGCAGGTCTTCGCGCTGCCGGGCCTCGGGCGAGTGGTGCTCGACGCGATCCTTCAGCGCGACTACGCGCTCGTGCAGGGCGTCGTCCTGTTCATCGCGTTGAACTTCATGCTGGTGAACCTGCTCGTCGATCTCGCCTATGCCGCGATCGACCCGCGCATCCGCTACGGAGACCGGCCGTGAGGGCCCTCCTGCGCCATTCGGCCGGGCGGATCGGCCTCGTCATCATCGGCGTCTTCACGCTGGCGGCGATCCTCGGGCTTCTGGGGCTCACGCCGCACGATCCGCTGGCGCAGGACCGCCTCGCGCGGCTCCAGCCGCCGGGCGGAGCCTACCTCATGGGAACCGACCTCTTTGGGCGCGACCTCCTCAGCCGCCTCATGGTCGGCATCGGCCAGTCCTTCACGGTGGCCTTCCTCTCCGTCGGCATCGCGGCAACCGTCGGGACGATCCTGGGCCTGACGGCGGCGTGGTTCGGCGGGCTCTGGGACGGGATCGCGATGCGGACGATGGACGTGCTCCTGGCCTTCCCTGCGATCCTGCTGGCGCTCCTGATCGTGGCTATCCTCGAGGCGGGGCTGATGACCTCGGTTCTCGCCATCGCCGTCGTCTACACACCGATCTTCACCCGCGTCGCGCGCGGCCCCGCGCTGTCGCTCAAGACGCGCAGCTTCGTGGACGCCGCCCGCACCTTCGGCAGTTCGCGGAGCTACATCCTCATGCGGCACCTGCTGGGCAACCTCGTGGCACCGCTGACGGTGCAGTTCACGCTGGCGCTCGCCTGGGCGCTGCTGACGGAGGCGGCGCTGAGCTTCCTCGGCCTCGGCACGCAGCCGCCCAACGCCTCGCTCGGGCTGATGCTGTCGGACAGCCGCAACCTGATGGAGATGGCGCCCTGGATGCTGATCTTCCCGGCCGCCGTCACCATGCTGGCGGTCCTGGGCTTCAACCTGCTGGGCGACGCGCTCCGCGACATCGCGGACCCCAAGTCGCGGAGGGCGTTGACGTGACGCTCCTCTCGATCCGCGACCTGCGCGTGGGCTTCGGCAAGGCCGAGGTGGTCAGGGGCGTGAGCCTCGACCTCGCGGCGGGCGAGACGCTGGCCATCGTGGGCGAGAGCGGGTCGGGCAAGTCCGTCACCGCCATGTCGGTCAACCGCCTCGTTGACTACGGCGGCGGGCGCATCCTCGGGGGCTCGATCCTGCTGGACGGCAGGACCGACATCGCCACGGCGACGGAGGCCGAGATGGAGCGCCTGCGCGGGCGCGAGATCGGCATGATCTTCCAGGAGCCGATGACCTCGCTGAACCCGGTCCTCAAGGTCGGCACCCAGCTGGGCGAGATCTTCGCCAAGCGCCACGGGCTGAGCGGCCGGGCGGTGCGGCAGGCCGCGATCCGCGCGCTCGAGCGGGTGCGCATCCCGGATGTCGCCCGCAGGCTCGACCAGGCGCCGCACCAGATGTCGGGCGGAATGCTCCAGCGGATCATGATCGCCATGGCGCTGGCGGGCGAGCCGCGCCTCCTGATCGCGGACGAGCCCACCACCGCGCTCGACGTGACGATCCAGGCGCAGATCCTCGCGCTGCTGGCGGAGATGAAGCGCGAGACGGAGATGGGCCTGATCTTCATCACCCACGATATCGGCCTCGTCGCGGGCATCGCGGACCGGGTGGCCGTGATACAGGGCGGCCGCGTAGTCGAGACCGGGGCGGCCGACGATGTCTTCGACCGGCCGCAGCACGACTACACGCGCCACCTTCTGAACGCGGTGCCGCATTTCCGGGGCGGGCAATCCGCGCGGCGGGACGCGGTCAGGGACGGCCGAGCCCCCGCGCTCGCAGTCGAGAACCTCGGCGTGCGTTTCCCGGTCGGCGGCGGCTTTCTCCGGTGGGCGAAGGGCAACGTCCACGCGGTCGACGGCGTGTCCTTCGACCTCGTTCCCGGCGAGACGCTCGGCATCGTGGGCGAGAGCGGGTCGGGCAAGTCCACGACGGCGCGCGCGATCCTCGATCTGGTCAGGCCCACCTCCGGCCGGGTCGAGGGGGCGGGCGGGCACGCGGTGCAGATGGTGTTCCAGAACCCCAACGCCTCGCTCAACCCGCGCATGACGGTCCGCACGCTCCTGTCCGAGCCGGTGATCGCGGCGGGCAGGCGCGTCGATGCGGAGGCCGAGGCGCGGATGCGGATGCTTCTGGGCAAGGTGGACCTGCCGCAGGACGCGCTCGAGCGCTATCCGCACGAATTCTC
>NZ_JBQLZP010000682.1:0-2407 GCF_052168335.1 Roseicyclus sp.
AAGCCGGAACTGACGGCCGCTCCGGCGACGACGCCCCAGGCCACCCGGGAGACGCGCTTGCCCCGCGTCTGGAAGCGCACCGAGACGAGGAGCGCGACCGCCCCGATCGCGAGCCCGATGGCCGTGTGCGACAGGCCGGTCAGCGCCTCGATCCGATGGGCGAGCCCCGACGCGGCGGCGTCCGCCTCCGCGATGGGAAAGAGCATCGGCCTCACGCCTCCGAGCACGCCGAAGATTGCCGCGCTCGCCGTCACGCCCATGACGATGGCGATCATCAGCGCGCGGATATCCCCGCCACCGAGCCGGGCGAGCACGCCGTAGCTGCAATTCCCCGCCTGGGCCATCCCGTAGCCGAACAAGAGGCCGCCGACGATGCCACCCAGCAGCGAATAGCGGTGGTTGAGGTAGATCGTGGAGGACAGGTCGATGAAGCCCAGCGCCTCCGCCCCGAAGTTCAGGAGGAGCGCCGTGCCGAGCGCCGTGACCCACATCCACATGCGGCCGTAGTCCTGGCCGTAATGGACGTCCTCGATCATGCCCAGGGTGCAGAACTTGCCGAGCCGGGCCGCGAGACCCAGAGCGATGCCGCCCACGGCGCCGACCGCGAGGATGGCGCCGGATTCCCCGACGAGATCGAGCATGTTCCCTCCCTTGGCACCGGCGCTGGCCGCTGGTCAGGCTCAGGTGCAGAACAACTCGTAGACCTGTTCGATGATCCGGCGCGCCCGGTCGTCTGTCAAACTGTAAAAGATCTGCTTGCCGTCGCGGCGGGCCGAAATCAGCCTTTCCTGGCGGAGCCGGGCGAGCTGCTGGGAGACCGCCGCCTGCCGCGAGGACAGCATGTGCTCGAGTTCGGTCACCGACTTCTCGCCATGCGCCAGCGAGCACAGGATCATCAGGCGCCCCTCGTGGCTCAGCGCCTTGAGGAAGTCCGAGGCATCCTGCGCGTTGTTCTTCACGCGCTTCCAGGTCTCCTCGTCCATCGGCTTGCCCGGGTCGGGCAGGATGGACCTTACGCAGGAATGGTCGTCAGGCATGATCTCGGACTGCTCAGCCGGTTTGCGGTCGTAGGTCATCGAACCCTAGCCTTCATGCAATCTTGCGCCAACCACCTTGCGCCCTGCGCCGCTCGCCGGGTGCGCCTTGCTCAACTTTGCGGCTCCGCGCGCTCGAGAATGCGGCCGAGGAGGCCCCAGAAGAAATCCTCGCCCGGGTAGCCCTCGATCCGGCCGAGCTCCGTGCCGTCCTGCACGACGACGAAGGTGGGCGAATAGCGCGGCGGCGATGCGAGCGTGACGCCCTCGGGCACCGGATCGCGCAGGTCCGTGCGGACGAGGGGTGCGGCGATCCCCTCGGGCGTGATAGGGTATTCCTGCCCGACATCCGCCGTCCATCGAGCGCACCAGACGCAGCCCGGCTCCTCGAACATGAGAAGCATCATGTCGGCGCGGACCGCGGGAGCTGCAAGAATGCCCGGCGCAACCAGGAGAAGAAACCCGACCGCGCGAATCAACGACGCGATTGACGGGCGGCGAAATTCGAAACTAATATGAATTCTTGAATATGTAGGCATCGGGAGGGGCCCATGTTCGACGTCAGCATGACCGGCGCGTTCCTGGCGGGACTCCTGTCCTTCGTGTCGCCCTGCGTGCTGCCGATGGTGCCCTTCTACCTCAGTTACCTCGCGGGCGTAAGTGTGAACGCCATGGCGGCGAATGGCTCGGTCCCCGCCGCGGTCCGCGGGCGGGCGATCGTCGGCGCGCTCTTCTTCGCCGCGGGGATGCTCACGGTCTTCGTCGGGCTCGGCGCCTCGGCCTCGGCGCTCGGCCAACTGGTGCGCGAATGGTTCGACGTCCTGCGCTGGATCGCGGCAGCGCTCATCATCGTCATGGGGCTGCATTTCCTCGGGGTCTTCCGCATCGGGTTCCTGAACCGCCAGTGGCGGAGCGAGATGGGCGACACCCGGAACCTCGGACTCGGCGGCGCCTATCTCATCGGGCTGGCCTTCGCCTTCGGCTGGACGCCCTGCGTCGGACCGATCCTCGCCGCGATCCTCTTCACCGCGGCGGGCACCGACACGGCGGGGCAGGGCGCGCTGCTCCTGACGAGCTACGGGATCGGCATGACGCTGCCCTTCGTGCTCGCGGCGGCCTTCGTGGGGCCGTTCATGCAGCTCATGGCGCGTTTCCGCCGGCACCTCGGCGCGGTCGAGCGCGTGACGGGCGCGGCGCTGGTGGTCTTCGGGCTGCTCATCGCGACCAACGCGATGAACTACATCGGGCAGTGGATGCTGCAGAACTTCGAGGTTTTCCAGGCGATCGGCTGACGGCAGCCGGAAGGGAGGGACCATGTTCGGGAAAATTCTGGCGCTGACGGCGGTGGCGACCATCGCGGCGGGGGCGGCCTC
>NZ_JBQLZP010000683.1:0-3292 GCF_052168335.1 Roseicyclus sp.
CTTCATGCACTTGTCGGCCACAGCTTCGTATTCGTGCGCGGCCGTCGTGAGCGCCGGGCAGGTGAAGCGCGAGAAGGGGTGATCGTCGTGCGACGCCACCCGGATCGCGCAGCCGTCGCCACGCCCGACACGCATCCCGCGCTCGTAGCAGGCGGCGAGAAAGCCGATCGCGAGTCGGTCGTTCGAGCAGAGCACCGTGTCCGTCCCGAGCGCGCCCGACGCGATCAGCGCATGGGCGCCCCGGCGCCCGATCTCCTCGAAGCCCCATCCCTCGCCCTCGACCTTCAGGACGCGCGGCTCGAGCCCCGCCTCGTCCATGATCCGGAAGTAGGCGTTGCGCCGCTTGTTGGCGTTGGGGTTGGCGGGATTGCGCATCTCGAAGAAGACGGGCGGCGCCCCGGTGCGGCAGAGATAGTCCACCGTCTGCTGCACGAAGCTGAAATTGTCCGACCCCACGAAGGCTTCGCCCATCCCCTCGATATTGCTGTCGAAAAGTACGGTGGGCACGTTCCGGCAGAAGCGCTCGATCGCGCTCCGGTCGGACATGCGCCCGAGCGGCGCCAGGAACACGCCCGCGGGTTTCAGGGCAGTCAGCCCCTCGAGGATCTCGACCTCGAGCTTCTGCTCGCCATGCGCGCTGTAGAGAATGGGCGAAAACCCCGCCTCGATGCAGCGCAGCTCGATGATCCGGGCGATCTCGGCGAAGAACGGGTCGGCGAGGTAGGGCACCACGATGCCGACATTCTTGGTCAGGCTGCGATTCTGGTTCACCGCGTAGATGTTCGGGCGGAAGTCGTAGCGTTCGAGCGCCGCCTCGATGCGCTCGCGGGTCGCGGGCCGGACGCTGGCGGGGTCGTTGAAGTACTTGGAAACGGTCGGACGGGACAGCCCGCTCAGCGCGGCGAACTCCTCCATGTTCCTGATCTTGTGCTCGCTCATGATGACCCCTGTCGCGCGCGTCGGGTGGGGCGGCCCGTCCAGCCAAGTCCACGCCACAAGGAACCCGCAAACATTCCGCGAGTAAAGTTTTTTCTTGCGCACGACCGGCAATGCGGGTTGGGTTCAGGGACGTGGGAGCGCGCCTCCGTCATCGGCGACGAAGGCCTCGGGGGCCCGATGGACTGCGGCCCGGGAGAGACTGCATCATGCATCTCGGCATCGATCTCGGCACGTCGGCGGTGAAGGTCTGCGTGCTCGGGCCCGACGGCGAAGTCAAGGCGACGGCATCGGCCGCGCTGACCGTGTCGCATCCGTTCGAGGGCGCGAGCGAGCAGGACTGCGCCGCGTGGTGGACGGCGACACGTCGGGCGGTCCAGGAGATCGACGCCGCGCTGCGCGGGCAGGTCCGCGCGATCGGGCTCTCGGGGCAGATGCACGGCGCCGTCCTCCTCGACGCGGACCGCCGCCCGGTGCGCCCCGTCATCCTCTGGAACGACGCCCGCGCCACCGTGGAATGCGCCGACATTCTCGCTGCCGAACCCGAGGCGGGCGAGATCGCCGGGGCGCCGCCCATGCCCGGCTTCACCGCGCCCAAGCTGCTGTGGCTGTCGCGCCACGAGCCGGAAAGCCATGCCCGCATCGCGCATGTCCTCTTGCCGAAGGACTACCTCGGCATGCGCCTGCATGGCAGGCTCGTGACCGACCCCTCGGACGCCGCCGGCACCTCCTGGTACGACGAGCGCGCGCGGCGCTGGTCCGACCGCCTCTGCGCCGTCAGCGCGACGGACCCCGGATGGCTGCCGGAGGTCCGTCACGGAACCGAGGCGGCAGGCGCGCTCCTGCCCGGTCCGGCGGAGGAGCTGGGACTGCCCGCCGGCATCGCCGTCGCCGCCGGGGGAGGTGACGCGGCGGCGGGGGCCGTCGGCATCGGCGCGGTCTCGGGCGGTGACGGGTTCATCTCGCTCGGCACGTCGGGGCAGCTCTTCGTCACGACGCCCGCGTACCGGCCCAACCTCGCCAGCCGCATCCATGCCTATGCGCACACCGTGCCCGGCCACTGGTTCCAGATGGCCGCGATGCTGAACGGGGCGCGGCCGATCGCGTGGCTCGCGGAACTGTTCGGCCGGCCGATCGGCGCGCTCCTGGCAGAGGCGGAAGCCGCACCGCCGGGGCCCCTGTTCCTGCCCTACCTGACCGGCGAGCGCACCCCGCATGGCGACACGGAGATCCGCGCAGGCTTTGCGGGGCTGGGCGAAACCACCTCGCAGGGCAGCCTCATGCGCAGCGTGGTGGAGGCCGTCGCCTTCACCTTCGCCGACGCCGTCGATGCCCTGTCCGCGGCCGGAGACATGCCGGACACGCTCCTCGCCATCGGCGGCGGGACGCGCAGCGATTTCCTGTTGCAGACGATCGCCGACGTGACCGGCTGCCGCATCGGACGCACGGACGGGGCGGATATCGGGCCCGCACTCGGGGCGGCGCGCATGGCCATGGTGGCCTCCGGCGATGCCAGCCAGTCCGATGCCATGACCAAGCCACCCGTCACGCGCCGGTTCGACCCGCGCAGAGGCGAGGCGGAGCGCCTGAAGGCAAGGCTTGCGGCCTACCGCGCGCTCTACCCCGCGCTGAAGTCGGTCCAGGCCGCGATCGGCGCGCGATAGGCCCCGGCTTGCGCGCGACCATGACCGGAGCACCACGCTCGGGGGCCGCGACGTGATGCGCGTCGATCACGCCACCGCCGCAGGTTCGAGCCCCAGGATCTCCCGCGCCTGCCGCCATGTGGCGACGGGGCGCTCGTGGGCCTCGCAGATCTCGGCCGCGCGGCGCACCAGCGCGGCGTTCGACGGCGCGAGCCGGTCGCGGTCGAGGCGCACGTTGTCCTCGAGCCCGGTGCGCGCGTGCCCTCCGGACGCGATGGCCCATTCGTTCAGCACCACCTGGTTGGCCCCGATCCCCGCCGCGCACCAGGGCGCCTCCGGCCCGAAGAGGCGGTGGACGGTGCGGATGTAGTAGTCGAAGACGTCCCGGTCGGCGGGCATGGCGTTCTTCACGCCCATGACGAACTGCACGTAGGGCGTGCCGGCGAGCTGGCCCCGGTCGGCCATCTCCTTCGCCTTCAGGATGTGGCTGAGGTCGAAGGCCTCGATCTCGGGCTTCACGCCGTGGGCCAGCATCTCGGCGGCGAGCCAGTCCACGAGGTCGGGCGGGTTCTCGTAGACGCGGGTGGGGAAGTTGTTGGACCCGACCGAGAGCGAGGCCATGTCGGGCCTCAGCGACAGCATCGCACCCCGCGCCCGGCCCGCGCCCGACCGCCCGCCGGTCGAGAACTGCACGATCATCCCGGGGCAGTATT
>NZ_JBQLZP010000684.1:0-1878 GCF_052168335.1 Roseicyclus sp.
CATCTCGAACCCCTCGCCCGCGTGCTGAAGCCGGGGGCCGAGTTCCGCGTCGCGACGGACATCCAGGACTACGTGCGCCAGACCTTGCAGGAGGTGCCGCGCCACGGCTTCGAATGGCTGGCCGAGGGCCCCGCCGACTGGCGGCAGCCGTGGGAGGACTGGATCCCCACCCGCTACGAGCAGAAGGCGCTCCGCGAGGGGCGCGTGCCGCACTACCTCACGTTCCGGCGGACCTGAGGGGCGGAAAGCCTTACTCGGGCCATTCTTCTGCGGATGCTAGCGTGGGTTTCCGTCCCGGAGGTCCCGATGTCCGACATCCGCATCACCAACGTCCATGTCCACACCTTCACGGCCAACCACGTGCCGCGCTGGTATCCACACCCGCTCCTGGTGCCGTTCCGGGCCGTGCCCGGCGTGATCCGCCTGCTCGCCGCCATTGTCCGCCCGTTCAGCCGCGACAAGGCCGACACGCTAGACCGGCTCTACCGGTTCCAGCAGGAGGCGGGGGCCTGGCGGCAGTCGGAGATCCTCGCGGGGATGCGCAAGCACTATCCGCGCAATACCCGTTTCGTCGTCCTGCCGATGGACATGGAGCCCATCGGCCACGGCCCGGTCCGCAAGGGGCTGCGGCACCAGCACGAGGAACTGGCCGCGCTCGCCCGGGACAATCCCGAAACGGTCATCCCCTTCGCGACGCTGCATCCCGACGGCGAGGGCCGGGTGGCGGAAGTCGTTCACGCCATCGAGACGCTCGGGTTCCGGGGGCTGAAGCTCTATCCCCGCATGGGCTTCGCGCCCGATCACCCGGTCCTGATGGAGGAGGTCTATCCCCTTCTCCTGTCGCGCAACCTGCCGGTGATGACCCATTGCTCGCGCGGGGGCGTCCGGGGGCGTGGCGTCGTGCCCGCCCGCGCCGACCGCTACACCCGCCCCGAGGCCTGGGACCCGGTCTGGGAACGCTACCCCGACCTCCGCGTCTGTCTGGCGCATTTCGGCGGGCAGGAGGACTGGCGCGCCTACGTGGAGGAGGGCTACGACCCGAAGGACGAAGGCTCGCTCGAACGGAACTGGCAGCGCCTGATCCGCCACCGCATCGGCAGCGGGCGGTTCCCGTCGCTGTGGACCGACATTTCCTACACGCTGTTCCACTTCGACGACTTCCTGCCCTTCCTGCGTCTCTTCCTCTCGGCCGAGACGGAGGAGGCCGAGCGCCTGCGCGCCCGCGTCCTCTTCGGCTCGGACTTCTACATGACGCGGCAGGAGCAATTGTCCGAGCGTGCGGTCTGCTTCCGGCTCAGGAACGCGCTGGGCGAGGAGCTCTTCCGCCGGATCGCCGTCGAGAACCCCGAGACCTGGCTGGGCGAGCGGTAGCCCGACGGGAGTGGACGCCGCCCGCGCCCCCGTCTATCACGCGCCTCGTGTGACGAGAGGGGGAGGGCGGCGATGTCCGGCCACGGCGAGAAGGTTCCGATGACCGCCCGCAGGGGCGGGCCGCTCAGGGGCGTCGCCGACGTGCCGGGCGACAAGTCGATCTCGCACCGGAGCCTGATCCTCGGCGCGCTCTCGGTGGGCGAGACGAAGGTGACGGGCCTTCTCGAGGGGCAGGACGTGCTCGACACCGCCAAGGCGATGCAGGCCTTCGGGGCCGAGGTCGTCCGCTACGGCGACGGCGCGTGGCGCATCCACGGTGTCGGCGTCGGCGGCTTCGGCGAACCCGAGGACGTCATCGACTGCGGCAATTCGGGCACCGGCGTCCGCCTCATCATGGGGGCGATGGCCACGACGCCGATCACGGCGACCTTCACCGGCGACGCGAGCCTGCGCAAGCGGCCGATGGCGCGGGTGACGGACCCCCTCGCCCTCTTCGGGACGGAGGCC
>NZ_JBQLZP010000685.1:0-1042 GCF_052168335.1 Roseicyclus sp.
CTGGGTGCGGCGCCAGTTCTCGGTCGAGAAGGCGAAGATCGTGAGATAGTCGACGCCGAGTTCGGGGCAGGCCCGGACGATGTCCTTGACGCGCCGCGCCCCTTCGTGGTGGCCGAAGAGGCGGGGACGGCCGCGCATCTGCGCCCATCGTCCGTTGCCGTCCATGATGATCGCCACGTGGCTCGGGGTCTGCTCTGTCATCGGCTGGGCCGTCCTCGTTTTCGGGCTTGGGTCTGGCACGCCCTCGCGCGCATCGGCGGGGCTAGGCCCGCAATGTGACAAGGGCGAGGCGGAGACCTGTCAAACCTGCATGATTTCCGCCTGCTTGGCCTCGAGAGCCTGGTCGACCTTGGCGATGTGCGCGTTGGTCATCTCCTGCACCTCGGCCTCCCAGAGCTTCTGGTCGTCCTCGGACATGCCCTGCGCCTTGGCCTTCTTGATCTGGTCCATGCCGTCGCGCCGGACGTTGCGGATGGCGACGCGCGCATGCTCGGCGTATTGCGCGGCCACCTTGGTCAACTCGCGCCGACGCTCCTCGTTCAGTTCGGGGATCGGCAGCATGATGATGGTGCCGTTGAGCTGCGGGTTGATGCCGAGCCCGCTCTCGCGGATGGCCTTCTCGACCTTGCCGACGAGCGACTTGTCCCAGACGTTGATCGTGACCATCCGCGGCTCGGGGACGTTGACGGTGCCGACCTGGTTGATCGGCGTGGGCGAGCCGTAGGCGTCCACCATGATCGGGTCGAGCATCTGCGCCGAGGCCCGGCCCGTCCGGAGCGAGGCGAACTCGGTCCGGAGCGCGCCGAGCGCCCCGTCCATCCGCCGCTGGAGATCGTCTAGGTCGATGTCGAGCTCGTCGTCGTCCGCCATTCTGTCCGTCCGCGTTCGTGGTCTTCCGCCCGGTGATACCCCGGCGCGGTTAAAGATGCCAGAACCGGATTGGCAGGCGTCCGGACCCCGCGGCCCGGCCGTGTCGCGGTGCGCTCAGCGCGGCGCGGGGAAGGTGACGGTGGGATGCGGGATCGCCATGACGGAGGACCGG
>NZ_JBQLZP010000686.1:0-3094 GCF_052168335.1 Roseicyclus sp.
TGTGAGGCTCGGCCGCGCCGTTCCGCTCGGCATGGGCGCGCGAGAGGTTGAAGTAGTCGAGCTCGTTCAGCCGCGCGTCGACCTCCACCTCGGCGCCGAGGTCGCCGATCTCCTCCGCGGTCTCGCGGTGCCGGCGGAGGCTGCCCATCAGCACGCGGTCGAAGGACGCCTCGTGCGCGCGCAGCCACTCGCCGAGCCAGCGCGCCTGCTGCCGCCCGAGGTCGGTCAGGCGGTCGTAGCCCGCCTCGTCGTTGGCGGCCGAGTTGGCCTGCCCGTGCCGGATGAGGATGAGTTCGCCCAAAACGCGCTCCTGTCTGTCGCCCGGGTCATGTCGGATCGGGGGCGGAAGCGCAAGGCGGCCTCTGGACGCCCGGGGGCCGCTCTGCGAAGACCTTGGGCGACCCTGCGAGGAGGACAGACAGATGACACCCGATCCCGCCCGGTTTCTCGCCGATCTCCATGCGCTCCGCCGCTTCGGCGGGGACGAGGCCACGAAGGGCGTGCGCCGCCGCGCCTTCTCGGCGGAGGACGTGGCGGCGCGGGACTGGCTCGCGGCACGCTTCGCGGAGGCGGGGCTCGAGGCGCGGATCGACCCGGTCGGCAACGTCTTCGGCCTCGCGCCGGGGCGCAGCCTCCTGGTGGGATCGCACTCGGACACACAGCCCGAGGGCGGCTGGCTCGACGGCGCGCTCGGCGTCATCGCCGGCCTCGAGGTCGCCCGCGCGGCGCGCGAGGCGGGCGGGCCGCCGGTCTCGGTCGTGAGCTTCCAGGACGAGGAGGGGCGCTTCGGCGCGCTCACCGGTTCCTCCGTCTGGTCGGGCAAGCTGGCGCTCGCGGATGCCGACACGCTGGTCGCGACGGACGGGACGGCCTTCGCCGCGGCGCGGGAGGCGGTGGCCGCGCGGGCGGGCGACTTCGTCGATCCCGGCCGCTTCACCGGCTTTCTCGAGATGCATATCGAGCAGGGCCCCGTTCTCGACGCCGCCGGCGAGGCGGTGGGCGTGGTCACGGGGATCGTGGGCCTCCGGCAGTTCACGGTGACGGTGCAGGGACAGCAGAACCACGCGGGCACGACGCCGATGGCGAAGCGGGCCGACGCCTTCGCCGCCGTCGCGCGGATCTCGGCCATGCTGCCCGAACGCTTCGCCAACATCGTCACGCCGTCCTCGGTCTGGACCATCGGGCACGTGACGCTGCATCCGAATGCCTCCTCGGTCGTGCCCGGCCGCGCGGTCTTCACGCTCCAGTGGCGGGACATCGACACCGACCGGCTCGACCGGATGGAGGCCGCGATCCGCACGCTTCTCGACGATGTGGCGGCGGAGACGGGCTGCGCCATCCGGGCCGAGCGGCTGCGGCAGGATCTCGTGCCGCAGCCGATGGATGCGGGGATGCAGGTGCATCTGCGCGAGGCGGCGGAGGCGGTGGCGCCGGGACGCTGGCGCTCGATGCCGTCGGGCGCGCTGCACGACGCCTCGAACCTCTCGCGCGTGATGCCGGTCGCGATGCTGTTCGTGCCGTCCATCGGCGGGATCAGCCACGACTTCGCAGAGCACACGGCCGAGGACGACCTCGTCACCGGCGTGCGCGTGCTGGCCGAGGCGGTGCGGCGGCTGGGCTGAGGAACCTCGCGCCGGGCGCCGGCGTTGCGCGAGCGTGATACCCAGAGGAGGCGCCCACCTTGTCCACGTCCTATCCGACCTATCCCGTGCCGATGCCCGGCGACGGCCCGGACGCCGCGAAGCGGCGCGAGACGCTCCAGCACCTTCTGACGCGGCTCGTCGATGCGCGCGAAGGGCTCGACGCGATGCTGAAGCGGGCCGAGCGCGAGATCGAGCCGATCCTGCGCAAGCTGCGGGAGGAGCAGTCCGAGGCCGGCACCCGCGTCTCCGCCATGCTGGTGGCCGAGGGGGCCGATCCCGATGCGAGCGGCTCGGCCATGTCCACGGTCAACAAGGCGGTCGTGTCGTTGCGGGCGCTTTTCGACGAGCTCGACGACGACGCGCTCGAGCAGGTGGCGGACGGCGAGGAGAACGTGCTCGAGGCCTTCGCCGACGCCATAGACGCGCACCCGGACGGGCATGTGCGCGAGGATCTGGTGGACATGCGCGGACGGCTCGCGGCCCTGGTGGAGGAGGCGCGGCGTCAGACCGACTGACGCGGGTCAGCGCCAGTCCACCTCGCCGAGGAAGATGTAGCCCGCGCCGTAGATCGTCTTGATGAGGCGCGGGTTTTTCGGGTCCTCGCCGAGCTTGGTGCGCAGCCGCGAGATGCGCACGTCCATCGCGCGGTCGAAGCTCTCGCCCGCCGCGCCGCCGAGGCTCTCCTGCATCTGCTGTCGCGAGATCAGGCGTTTGGGGCTCTCGAGGAAGAGGCGCAATACCTCGCCCTCGGCATGGGAGAAGGTGACTTCCGTGCCGTCCTCGGCCACCAGCAAGTAGCGGTCGAAATGCGCCGTCCAGCCGTTGAAGCGCGCGGTCTTGTGCGCCTCGGGGCGGCTGCGCGCCACGCGCAGGCGGGCGCGGATGCGGGCCACGACCTCGGCGGGATCGAAGGGCTTGATGATGTAGTCGTCTGCGCCGAGCTCCAGCCCCGTCACCCGGTCCTGAACCTGCGCGCGGCCCGAGATGATGATGATGGCCGAGCCGCTCTCGAGTGCGAGGCGATGCACCAGCGCGAGGCCGTCGCGGTCGGGCAGGCCGAGATCCACCAGACAGACATCCGGCGTCTGCGACTTCAGCGCGGCCTCGAATTCGGTCGCCCGCGCGAAGGCGGCGGTGCGGAAACCGGCCTCGGTCAGCGCCTCGGACAGCATCGCGCGGATCTGCGGCTCGTCGTCGAGGATGGCGACGAACGGCCGGCTCATGCCGCCTCCTCCCGCGAGAGCAGGCGGGCGAGCTGCGCCGCGCCCACGGGCTTGGCCAGCACCGGCCAGCGCAGCGCGCCCTCGGTTCGGCGGGCGTCGCCGTCGGGGGCGGAGGTCATCAGCGCAAGGCGCAGCCCAGGCATCCGCGCCGCCAGCTCGGTGAGGAGCGACACGCCGTCCGCCTCGCCGAGGCGGAGATCGGAGAGAACCCAGTCGAGGCCCGGGATC
>NZ_JBQLZP010000687.1:0-11869 GCF_052168335.1 Roseicyclus sp.
CCTCCCGGCACCGGCGTGATCGCGCCCGCGACCTCCGATGCGCTCGCGAAGTCGACATCGCCGACCAGCCGCGTCTTCGCGGGGTCGTCCGGATGCGGCACGCGGTTGATGCCCACGTCGATCACGGTGGCGCCAGGCTTCACCCAGTCGCCCCGGATCATCCCGGGCCGGCCCACGGCCGCCACGAGGATATCCGCCCGCCGGCACACCGCGCCCAGATCCCGCGTCCGGCTATGCGCCACCGTCACCGTGCAGCTCTCGCCGAGGAGAAGCTGCGCCATGGGCTTGCCCACGATGTTCGAGCGGCCGACGACAACCGCCTCCATCCCCGACAGATCGCCATGCAGGTCGCGCAGCAGCATCAGGCAGCCGAGCGGCGTGCAGGGCACGAGCGCCTTCTGCCCGGTGCCGAGCAGCCCCACGTTCGAGACGTGGAACCCGTCCACGTCCTTCTCCACCGCGATCCGGTTGATCACCTTGGCCGCGTCGCAGTGCGGCGGCAGCGGCAGTTGCACGAGGATGCCGTGAACCGCCGGATCGGCGTTCAGCCGGTCGACCAGCGCCAGCAGCTCCGCCTCCGGCACCTCGGCGCCGAGCCTGTGCTCGAAGCTCGCCATGCCCGCCTCGGCGGTCTGCGCCCCCTTGTTGCGCACGTAGACCTGGCTCGCCGGATCCTCGCCCACCAGCACCACGGCCAGCCCCGGCACGATCCCCTGCGCCGCCTTCAGGGCCGCGACCCGCTCGGCCACCCGCCCCCGCACCGTCGCGGCGAAGGCCTTCCCGTCGATGATCCGTGCCGCCATGCCCGTCCCCTTCATCTTTCCCGAAATACGCACGACCCCGCCTGCCATCCCGCGCGGAGCTCAGCAAGCCGGGCACACCGGGCCGCCCGGCACGGGCGGTCCGCGCGCCGGGCGGGGTTCGATGCCCCGACCGGCGCGGCCCCGTCAGAACAGCCCCTCGATCAGGCCTTCGCCGTTCAGACGGATCGTCTCCGAGGCCGGCACCCGCGGCAGCCCCGGCATCGTCATGATCTCCCCGCAGATCGCCACGACGAAGCCCGCCCCGGCCGAGAGGCGCACCTCGCGCACGGGGATCGTGTGGCCCTCGGGCGCGCCGCGCAGGTTCGGGTCGGTCGAGAAGGAATACTGGGTCTTGGCCATGCAGACGGGCAGATCGCCGTAGCCCTGCGCCTCCCATTCCTTCAGCTGGTCGCGCACCTTCCTGTCGGCGATGACCTCGCCCGCGCGGTAGATCTCGCGCGCGATCGTCTCGATCTTCGCGAAGAGGCCCATCCCGTCGGGGTAGAGCGGCGCGAAGCCCGACGCGCCGCCCTCGGCGAGGTCCACGACCTTCCGCGCCAGATCCTCGATGCCCGCCCCGCCCTCGGCCCAGTGGCGGCAGAGCACCGCCTCGGTCCCGAGGCCCGAGACATAGTCCTTCACCGCCGCGATCTCGGCCTCGGTGTCGCCGGCGAAATGGTTTATGCCCACGACCACCGGCACCCCGAACTTCTGCACGTTCTCCACGTGCCGGCCGAGATTGGCGCAGCCCTTCCTCACGGCCTCGACGTTCTCGGCCCCGAGGTCCGCCTTGGCGACGCCGCCGTTCATCTTCATCGCCCGCACGGTCGCCACGATCACCACCGCGTCGGGCGCGAGACCCGCCTTGCGGCACTTGATGTTCATGAACTTCTCCGCGCCGAGATCCGCGCCGAAGCCCGCTTCCGTCACTACGTAGTCGGCGAGCTTCAGCGCCGTCCGCGTCGCGATCACCGAGTTGCAGCCATGCGCGATGTTGGCGAAGGGCCCGCCATGCACGAAGGCGGGGTTGTTCTCGAGCGTCTGCACGAGGTTGGGCTGCATCGCGTCGCGCAGCAGCACCGTCATCGCGCCGTCCGCCTTGAGGTCGCGGGCGTAGACCGGCGACCTGTCGCGCCGGTAGGCCACGATCATGTCCCCGAGCCGCCGCTCGAGGTCGGCGAGGTCCGAGGCGAGGCAGAGGATCGCCATGACCTCGGAGGCCACCGTGATGTCGAAGCCGGTCTGGCGCGGGAAGCCGTTGGCGACGCCGCCGAGCGACACCACGATGTCGCGGAGCGCGCGGTCGTTCATGTCCATGACGCGCCGCCAGACGACGCGGCGCTCGTCGATCTGCAGGTCGTTGCCCCAGTAGATGTGGTTGTCGATCATCGCGGCGAGCAGGTTGTGCGCCGCCGTGATCGCGTGGAAGTCGCCGGTGAAGTGGAGGTTCATGTCCTCCATCGGCACGACCTGCGCGTGGCCGCCGCCCGCGGCGCCCCCCTTCATCCCGAAGTTCGGCCCGAGCGAGGCCTCGCGGATGCAGACCGCCGCCTTCTTGCCGATCCGGTTCAGCCCGTCGCCGAGACCCACCGTCGTCGTGGTCTTGCCCTCGCCCGCGGGCGTCGGGTTGATCGCGGTCACGAGGATCAGCTTGCCGTCCGGCCGGCCCGACAGCCCCGCGATGAAGTCCTGCCCGACCTTGGCCTTGTCGTGGCCGTAGGGCAGGAGCGCCTCGGCCGGGATGCCGAGCTTGGCGCCGATCTCCTGGATCGGCTTCTTGCGCGCCTCCCGCGCGATCTGGATGTCAGTCTTGAAGGCCATCTGGGCGGCTCCCCTTCCGCGAGGTCGGTCGTTTCCCCGCCTATAGCGGGCCGGACGCCCGGGGACAGGACGGATTGCGACACTTCCCCCGGACTTCCCGTCACGCGGGTTTCCGAAAGGAATTTCGTGAAATGATCGGGAACGGCCGCCCGCATCAACCGGGCATTAAGCAAGCCCGTGCCACACCTCGCCGCAACGAACACCGACAGGGTTGGAGGGCCGGTCCATGATGGGAACAGCCGCGGCATTGCTCGTCTTCTGGGGCCTCGCCCTCGGCATGTCGGCCGGGATCATCTTCGTTCTGGCGATCTGAACGGGCGCCGCGCGCGCCCTCCGGGGAACATCGCCTCCGCGTGCCGCGTTCGCCTCCTGTCCTGGGTCGGCGTGCGCGCCGGCCGGAACGCCCGACGCCGCGGCCCGAGCACCGGCGCGGGCCCGATCGCACGAAGGAGGTTCCGATGACCCGCATCCTGTGGACCAGCATGTTCGCCCTCGCCGCCGCGTCCCCCGCCGTGGCGCAGGAAGACCCGCCCCCGAGCGAGGTGGCGCCATTCTGCACGGAAGGCTACGTGCATGCCGACACCGATGACGACAGGCTGATCTCGAACGAGGAGCTTCAGGCCGCCATCGACGCCGAGTGGGAGGCGCTGGACGCCGACCGCTCCGGCGACCTCACGAACGAGGAGATCGTGGCCTGCCTCAACCTCATCGCCGGCACGCAGTCCGCGAGCACGGACCGCAGCGCCGAGAACATGGCGGAGGCCGATACCGACGCCGACGGGATGCTCTCGGCGCAGGAGTTCATGGACGCCGCACAGGCGGCCTATGACGACATCCATTCCGACCCGTCGCTGTCGGCGGACGATCCCCGCATGATGGTGCTGCGCCGCTACATCGTCCTGTCGCCCGACGAGGCGGGCGGGCCGCTTTCGGAGATGACCTCCGACGACGTCGCGGCGCGCTCCGCCCAGGCATTCCGCGACCTCGACACCAACGCCGACGAGATGATCGACGCGGCGGAATGGTCGCGGCAGGACTCGGCGCGGCGCGACATCGGGGCGCAGATCAACATGCGGACCACCGAGATCGACACCGACCGCTCCGGGACCGTGAGCGCGGAGGAGTATCGCCAGTCCCGCATGGACGACCTCGAGGCCGCGCGCGAGGCGGCGCTGTCGGACGCGGAAGGCTCCGGCGAGGGCAATGCGCAGGATACGGCATCGGACGACGGCGCGGAGGGCGACGTGCCGGTCGTCTATTACCGCTACGAGAGCACGTTCTGATCGGAAGGAGGCGACGGGGACCGCGCGGCGCGCGGTCCTACGTCCGCCCGGTCGCAAGGTGCGGCCAGCGCGGCTGCCCGGGCACGTGGAGGCGCAGCCGCGCCCCGAGCGCGATGGTTCCCTCCCGCTCGACCCAGGCGGTGACGCCGCGGCGGTGCTGGGCGGCGCGCTTGAAGCGACCTCCGAACCCGGGATGCGCCGCCTCGATCTCGCGCGAGACGAGATGACAGGGCAGGTTCTCCATGTCCACGGTGAGCGTCGCGCCCGACGCCTCGTCCTGAAGGCGCGAGGAGGGCGGCACCAGCGTCAGGTCCGGGATGCCCCGCAACACCATGGTCGCGCCGAACCAGGCGGGGTCGAGCGCGGACAGTCCCATCGCACCGGCGATCGCGGCCAGATCCTCCTCCGACAGGATCGAGACCTGGCGGACGTTCCGGATCTCGGTCCCCTTGGGATACTGCGCCACCACGCGGCTGTCCGAGGGGCGCGTGAGGCCCGAATGGCTCTCCCCCCGCGGGCCGGCGAAGTCGAGTTCCAGCCTGTCGACCGGCGCGCTCAGGAGCGCCGCGTCGCGGTCGGCGTTGCGGCCGAGCCAGACGACCTCGGCGACGTGGTCGGTGGGAACGAGTGCGGGCATTGCGTCACCTCCAGTGGCGGCGCCACTTGAGCGCCGGCCACCGCCCGGCGCAACCGGAAACGCGCGCATTCGTCGCCGCCATTTCAACCGCGCCGTGCTACACTGGGCATATCCGCAACCGCCAGATGCCGGAGGAGACATGGCCGCACAGGACGATTTCGTGAAGGAAGCCAAGGCGCAGCTCGACAAGTGGAACGCCGAGCTGAAGAAGATGCAGGCCGAGGCCGAGAAGATGACGGCGGAGGGACAGAAGCAGTTCCAGTCCCATCTCGCCAATATGGAGAAGCAGCGCGCCGAGGCGCAGGCGACGCTCGAGAAGGTCGGACAGGCGAACATGGCCGCGATGCAGGAGATGCAGAAGCACTTCAAGGACGCCTGGTCCTCGATGGAGAAGGGCTTCGAGGAAGCGCGCAAGCACTACATGAAGGACTGAGCGCCCCAGCCCGCAGGATGCGACCCGAAAGAACGGAAAAGCCCCGCCGAGGCGGGGCTTTCCTTGGGTCGCCTCCGGCCTCTTGGGTCAGGCCGTCGGCTCGGGCTCCAGCCCGCCGGTGTCGGGGTCGGACTTGGGCTTCTTCGTCTTCGGCACCGCCGTGATCGAGGGCGTGCCGCCGGGCCTCGAGGCATCGTCGCTGTCGTCGCCGCGGTTCAGCGGCTCGCCGTTGATCACCTTCTGGATCTCGCTGCCGGTCAGCGTCTCGTATTCCAGCAGCCCCTGCGCCAGCCGCTCGAGGTCGTCGCGCTTCTCGGTCAGGATGCGCTTTGCGGTCTGGTAGCCCTCGTCCACCAGCTTCTTCACCTCGGCGTCGATGCGCTTCTGCATCTCCTCGGAGTGGTTGGTGCCGCCGCCATAGGCGCCGAGATAGCTCTGCTGCTCGTTGGCATAGTCGATGTAGCCGAGATCCTCGGCATAGCCGAACTGCGTGACCATGGCGCGCGCGATCTTGGACACCTGCTGGATGTCGGAGGCGGCGCCCGAGGTGACGTTCTCCTTGCCGAAGACGAGCTCCTCGGCGACGCGGCCACCCATCGCCATGGCGATCTTGGAGGTGTACTTCGTGTAGCTGACCGAGAGCTGGTCGCGCTCGGGCAGCGACAGGACGAGGCCCAGAGCGCGCCCGCGCGGGATGATCGTCGCCTTGTGGATCGGGTCGTGCTGGGGAACGTTCAGGCCGACGACGGCGTGACCGGCCTCATGGTAGGCGGTCAGCTTCTTCTCCTCCTCGGTCATCACCATGGAGCGGCGCTCGGCCCCCATCATGACCTTGTCCTTGGCGTTCTCGAAGTCGTCCATCGTCACGAAGCGGCGGTTGACGCGCGCGGCCATCAGCGCCGCCTCGTTCACCAGGTTGGCGAGGTCCGCGCCCGAGAAGCCGGGCGTGCCGCGCGCGATGATGCGCAGGTCCACGTCGGGGCCGAGCGGCACCTTGCGGGCATGGACGCCGAGGATGCGCTCGCGGCCCCGGATATCGGGGTTCGGCACCTGCACCTGCCGGTCGAACCGGCCGGGGCGCAGCAGCGCGGGATCGAGCACGTCGGGACGGTTCGTGGCGGCCACGATGATGATGCCCTCATTGGCCTCGAAGCCGTCCATCTCGACGAGAAGCTGGTTCAGCGTCTGCTCGCGCTCGTCATTGCCGCCACCGTAGCCCACGCCACGCGACCGGCCCACGGCGTCGATCTCGTCGATGAAGACGATGCAGGGCGCGTTCTTCTTGGCCTGCTCGAACATGTCGCGCACACGGGACGCGCCGACGCCAACGAACATCTCGACGAAGTCCGAGCCCGAGATGGTGAAGAAGGGCACTCCCGCCTCGCCGGCGATGGCGCGAGCCAAAAGCGTCTTACCCGTGCCGGGCGGGCCGACCAGCAGCGCGCCCTTGGGGATCTTGCCGCCGAGGCGCGAGAATTTCTGCGGGTTGCGCAGGAACTCGACGATCTCCTCCAGCTCCTCCTTGGCCTCGTCGATGCCGGCCACGTCGTCGAAGGTGACGCGGCCGTGCTTCTCGGTCAGGAGCTTGGCCTTGGACTTGCCGAAGCCCATCGCGCCGCCGCGCCCGCCGCCCTGCATCCGGTTCATGAAGAAGATCCAGATGCCGATCAGCACGAGGACCGGCAGCCAGAGCGAGAGCACGCTGAGGAAGCCCGACTGCTCCTGCGGCTGCGCCTCGATCCGCACGTCATTGGCGAGAAGCGCCTCGGTCGTGTTCGCGTCCGAGGGGGCGACGGTGGAGAAGGAGCCGTCCGAGGTGGTGAACTGCACCCGCTCGCCGTCGAGGGTCGCCGTCATCACCGATCCGTTCTCGACCTGCTGGATGAAGTCGGAATACGCGACCGTGCGCTGGCTCATCTGCGACTGTCCGCCCGAGAACAGGTTGAACAGCGCCAGGATCAGCAGGAACAGGATGACCCAGAATGCGACGTTTCTCGCGTTGCCCAAGGGGAAGTCTCCTCAAAAACGGCAGCGGCCACGGCGGGCCGCGCATTGTGACAAAGATAGAGATGGGGACCGCGACTTCAATGCGGAATACTCCCTGCGACGAAAGGGCCGGACGGGGGCGAAAGTGCGACCTCGTGCGCCGGACCGTGCCCGAGATGGGCGCAGGCGAAGAGGGTTTCGCCGTCGAAGACCGCCGGAAGCGAGAGGGACAGCGCGTGGGGCGGCGCGCCCCTCGGCTTCTCCTCGACCTGCCGCCAGCCATCCTCGCCGAGCGTTCGGACGGTGAGGCCGGCGATCGCCTCACCCGAAAGGCGCCAGCGCCCGTCCCAGGCTCCCTGCCCCGCGATGGCGGCGACATGGGCGACGGCGGCGGGCTCGCGCAGGATGCGGAGCACGTCGCGCCCGACGAGGATCCGCGCGCCGTGGAGCGTCGATCCGGCGCCGCCGAGCGCGCGGTCGAGCGCCTCCTCCAGCGCGGCGGCGCGGGGCCGGTACCCGGCCCCCGTCACCCAGCCGATGGCCCGCGCGAGGAGCCTCAGTTGCGTCTCGCGCTCCACGTCCGCGAGGCCGTCGCGGTCGATCGCGACGATGCCCGTGGGCAGGCCGAGCGCGCACTCGGTCCGCGCGATTCGCCCCGCGACCTCGACCATCCGCGCCTCGAGCGCCACCCGCGCGCGGGCGAGCCGCCCCGCCGTCGCCGCGAGCGCCTCGGCATCGAGGCCGAGCGCCGCCATCGCCTGCCGCGCGCGGGCACGGCCGAAGCGGGGGTCGTCGTTCGAGGGATCGTCGACGAAGGGCACCTTCAGCGTGCGTGCGTAGTGGCGCAGTTCCTCCCGCCGCGCGCCGAGGAGCGGGCGCACCTGCCAGTAGCCCCCCTCCGCGATCCAGCGCCTTTCGGCCATGGCGGACAGGCCGTCGACGCCCGACCCACGCTCGAGCCGCATCAGGAAGGTCTCGGCCACATCGTCGAGCGTGTGCGCGAAGAGGACGTGACGCGCCTCGCCGCACCACGCGCCGATGAGCGACAGCCGCGCGCGCCGCGCCGCGTCCTGGAGGTTGCCCTGTCCGTCCCAGCGCCATGCGAGCGTGTCGTGCGCATGGCCGAGGGTCGCGCATTCGGCGGCGACCATGGCGGCCTCCGCCGCGCTCTCGGGCCGGAGGCCGTGATCGACCGTCGCGACCCGGAGGCGCACCCCCATGTGCCGCGCCCAGCCGTGCGCAAGCGCGAGCATCGCCATGCTGTCGCCGCCGCCCGACACGGCGAGGCCGAGAACTGGTGGAAACTCGGGCCCGAGGAGGTGGCCCATCCGGGCCGCGAAACGCTCCGCCAGGCCCTCGCCGGTCACGAACAGCCGAGACTGACCCGCGCGCTCTCGGCCTCGGCCACGGCGGGGCTGCCGGGATAGCGCAGGCCGACCTCCGCGAGGGTGACGCAGGCCTCCTCGATCTGGCCGAGCTGGCCGAGCGACCGGCCGAGATTGGTCAGCGCGAAGGGCGCGCGCTCGCCTTCCGGGGCGGCGGTGAAGCTGTCGAGGAAGGCGCGCGCGGCGCGGCTCCAGTTGTCCTGCTGGGTCTCGGCGGCGCCGCGCAGGAAATGCGCCTCGGCGCTGAGCGGTCCGCCCGGATAGGTCTGGGTGAAGGCCTCGAAGAGGGTCGCCGCCTGTGCGAAGTCGCCCGCCTCGAAGGCCGCCCGCGCCCGGTCGAAGTCGTCCTGCTCGGCCACGGCGAGCTGCGGGCCGCCCGTGCCGCCTCCGGTGCCGCCGCCCGCCGTACCGGTGCCCGGCGCGGGCAGGAGCGGCGCCGCGCCCGTCGGCTCCACCCCGCCGAGGTTCTGCGTGGGCGGAAGCGTGGAGATGTCGCAATCGGGCGTCAGCTCGCAGAGCCGGAACTCGAGGTCGCCCAGCCGGTTCGTCCCGTCGCGCACGACGCTGTCGACGCGGATCTGGAGCTGTTCGGTCAGCGAAGAGAGGCGGCGAAGCTCGGCCTCGATCGCGTCCATCCGCTGGAGCGCCGTGCCGCTCGCCCCGCTGCCGGTCGCGCCGCCGGTGGTGTTGAGCTCCCGCCCGAGGCGCTGGAGCTCGACATAGAGCACCGACAGCTCCTGCCGGATGTCGGCAAGCGTCTGGGTCCGGTCCTGCGCCGCGGCGGCGCCGGGCAGCGCCAGCGCGAGACAGAGGGCGATGGGCGCGACGAGCCGCATGGGATCAGACCCCCGGCCCCGCCGAGATCACCGTGACGGCGCGGCGGTTCTGCTGGTAGCAGCTCTCGTTCGAGCAGATCTCGATCGGGCGCTCCTTGCCGTAGCTGATGGTCCGCAGGCGCGCATCCGGCACGCCGCCCGCCACGAGATAGTCGCGCACGGCCGCGGCGCGGCGGGCGCCCAGCGCGAGGTTGTATTCCCGCGTGCCCTGCTCGTCGGCATGGCCCTCGATCAGGGCGGTGTATTCGGGGTTCGACAGGAGCCAGCTCGCCTGCTGGTCGAGCGTCGCCATCGCGGCCGGGCTCAGCGTCGACTGGTCGACGGCGAAGAGGACGCGGTCGCCCACGACCGTGTTGAAGTAGGCCGGGCTCGTCGGGTCCGAAGCGGCGCCGAAGCCGTCCGCGCCTGCTCCGCCGGCGCCCGCGCCGCCCATCATGCCGCGCGAACAGCCCGTCAGGGCCAATGCGGCGCAGAGAACGATCACGCCGGTTCTGGAAATGCTCTTGAGTGCCATGTGCTCGGTATCCTCGGGTTCCGGATTTTCCGGGAAACTATCATGCGGGGCGGCGCCGGTCCATCGGTGCCGCCCCGCGGGGTTCAGTTCTGCAAGGGCGACCAGGCCGGGTCCGAGGCCATGCCGGGCGTCGCCACCCGCTGGAGGTTCCGGCCCGTCAGATCGACGGAATACACCGCGGGCGCGCCGTCCGTTCCGGCCGTCTCGCGGGTGAACATGATCACGCGCCCGTTCGGCGCCCAGGTCGGTCCCTCGTCGAGGAAGGAGGCGGTCAGCAGGCGCTCCTCCGAGCCGTCGGTGCGCATGACGCCGATGTGGAAGCGGCCGCCCTCCTGCTTGGTGAAGGCGATGTAGTCGCCGCGCGGGCTCCAGACCGGGGTGCCGTAGCGCCCGGTGCCGCGGCTGATCCGCGTGGCCTCGCCGCCGGAGGCGGGCATGACGTAGATCTGCTGGCTGCCGGTCCGGTCGCTCTCGAAGACGATCTGGCGGCCGTCGGGCGAGAAGCTCGGCGCCGTCTCGATCGAGGGAGCATTGGTGAGCTGCGTGCGCTGCCCCGTCGAGAGGTTCAGGAGGTAGATGTCCGTGTTGCCGCCCTGCTCCATCGAGAAGACGACGCTGTTGCCGTCGGGCGAGAAGCGCGGCGCGAAGGTCATGTTGCCGCCCGGGATCGCCTCGAGCGGGCGGCTCGTGACGGTGGCCACGTCCATCAGGTAGACCTGCGGGCTGCCGCTCTCGTAGCTCGTGTAGAGCACGCGGTCGCCCTGCGGGCTGAAACGCGGCGCGAGGACGAGCGAGCGGCTGTCGGTGAGGAACTGCACGTTCGCCCCGTCGTAATCCATGATGGCGAGGCGCTTGAGGCGGGCGTTCTTGGGGCCCTCCTCGTGGACGAAGACGACCCGCGTGTCGAAGTAGCCCGCCTCGCCCGTGATCCGCTCGTAGACCTCGTCGGCGACGGTATGGGCCATGCGCCGCCAGGACGCAGCGTCGCCCACGAACTGGAGCCCCTCGCCGAGCGGCGCCTGGCTGAACACGTCGAAGAGACGGAAGCGCACGACGATCTGCTCGCCGCGGGTCTCGACCTCGCCGGTGATGAGCGCCTGGGCGTTGATCGCCTGCCAGTCGGCATACTGGACCGGGCTCTGGAAGCTCGTGACCTGCGAGATGTAGGCGTCCTCCGGGATCTGCCGGAAGAGGCCCGTGCCGCGCAGGTCGGCGGCGATCACGCGGGTGATGTCCTGGGCCACGTCGGTGGCGCCGGCATCGGCCGGGATGAAGGTCGGCAGCGCGAAGGGCAAGGGCTCGATCACGCCCTCGGTGATCTCGAGCCGGAGCGGCCCCGGCGACTGCGCCGCGACCGGCATGGGAACGATCGCGAAGAGCGCCGCGATCAGGATTGCGAACCGTTTCAACACTACTCACCTCCTGCCGCGGCCGCGGCGTGGGTCGTTGCGGATGTGGGGCCTGCGGCGCGGATCATCTCAGGCGCATCCCCTCGGGATTGAAGACGAGTTCGACCTGTCTCCAGTGGTCGTAACTCTCCTCGGGCAGATCGTATCCATTGGCGCCGCAGCGGATGATCGCGCGGCGGGCGGCCTCGTAGGCCTGCTGTGCGGCGGCTTCCGACCCGCCGGAGAATTCGAGGAGCCGCAGCGTCCCCGCCTCGGGCCGCCCGTCGCGGGCCATGTCGAAGGCGACGACGACCGTGGTGCCGAGCGCCTCGGTCGACAGGGCGCCCACGTTCCAGCAGGCCTGCACCGCGATGCGGAAGCCGTCGCGCGCGCCCTGGCCGAGCGGCGGGCCCGACGGCGCCGAGGGCGGCGGGTTCGCGACCGCGTCGGCCACGGCGCTCGCGATGGCGTCGGCGAGCGGGTCCTCTTCGGGCGCGGGCTGCGGTTGCGGCGCGGGCTCGGGGTCCGGCTCGGGCGCGGGCTGCGGCTGGGGCTCGGTGGCGGCGGTCTCCACCGGCGCGGGGCGCGGCGGGCGCGCGGGCGGGCGGATCGAGGAGGTCACGGCGCCGCCCGCGGGCGTCTCGGCCTCGGTCACGATCTCGGTCGTCGCCTCCTCGGGTGCGGTCTCGGCCGCCTCCTCGGCGGGGGCGTCGCTGACATCGGGACTGACCGGCTGGTCGAGAACCTCGGGCGCGGTCTCGACGTCCGGCTCGGGCGACGGGG
>NZ_JBQLZP010000688.1:0-1234 GCF_052168335.1 Roseicyclus sp.
TGCGCGCGGCGCATGGGTGGCGCGCCCGCCCCGCTCAGGCCGCCCCGTTCAGGCCGCCCGGTCGAGCCCGAAGGCGTCGTGCAGCGCCTGCACCGCCAGTTCCATGTACTTGCGGTCGATCAGCACGCTGACCTTGATCTCCGAGGTGGTGATCACCTTGATGTTGATCCCCTCGTCGCGCAGCGTCTTGAACATCTTGGCGGCGACGCCCGCGTGGCTCCGCATGCCGATCCCCACGATCGAGACCTTGGCCACGTCGGTGTCGGCGACCAGCGCGGCGAAATCCACCTCGCCCCGCGCCTTGGCGTCGGCCATCGCCTTCTCGGCGCGCTTCACCTCGTTCACCGGGCAGGAGAAGGTCATGTCCGTCATGCCCCCGTCCGAGATGTTCTGCACGATCATGTCGACGTTGACGCCCGCCTCCGCCAGCGGCCCGAAGATCGCCGCCGCGATGCCCGGCCGGTCCTCCACCTGCGTCAGCGTCAGCTTGGCTTCCTCGCGCGAATAGGCGACGCCCGCCACCACGTTGCTTTCCACGATGTCCTCCTCGGCACAGACCAGCGTGCCCGCGTTGTCGTCGGGCTCCTCGAAGCTCGACAGGACCCTCAGCTTGACCTTGTAGCGCATGGCCAGCTCGACCGAGCGCGTCTGCAGCACCTTCGCGCCGAGGCTCGCCAGCTCCAGCATCTCCTCGAAGGCGATCCGCTCGAGCTTGCGCGCCTTGGACGTGATGCGCGGATCGGTCGTGTAGACGCCGTCCACGTCGGTGTAGATGTCGCAGCGCTCCGCCCCGAAGGCGGCGGCGAAGGCCACCGCCGTCGTGTCCGAGCCGCCGCGCCCGAGCGTCGTGATCCGGCCCTCCGGGCTCACGCCCTGGAAGCCCGCGACCACGGCCACCCGCATGCCTTCGGCGAACTTCGCCAGGATGTTCTCGGGCGGGATCGCCTCGATCCGGGCCGAGGCATGCGCCGATGTCGTCTTCACCGGCACCTGCCAGCCCTGCCAGGACCGCGCGGGCACGTCCATCTCCTGCAGCGTCAGCGCCATCAGCCCCGCGGTCACGTTCTCCCCCGAGGAGACGACGGCGTCGTATTCCCGCGCGTCGAAGAGGGGCGAGGTCTCCTCGACCCAGCCGACCAGCTCGTTGGTCTTGCCCGCCATGGCCGAGACGATGACGATCACGTCGTAGCCGTTGGCGACCTCGCGGCCGACGCGCTTGGCCGCGCGCCGGATC
>NZ_JBQLZP010000689.1:0-2556 GCF_052168335.1 Roseicyclus sp.
GGCTGGCTCCTGCGCGACGGCACGCGCGACACGGGGTGCGGGCTGAAGGCCTTCCGCCGCGACGCCTTCCTCGACCTGCCCTACTTCGACCACATGCACCGTTTCCTGCCGGCGCTGTTCCAGCCCGACGGCTGGGAGGTGGCGCATGTCGATGTCGGCCACCGCCCGCTCGTCGCGGGGCGGTCGAAATACACCAATCTCGGCCGGGCGCTGGTGGGCGCGAGCGACCTGCTCGGCGTCGCCTGGCTGATCCGCCGCCGCCGCAGGCTCGGCCCCGGCGAGACCACGGTAAGCGCCCGTCGCGGCGCGGAAAGGCATCCATGACCGAGACCGTCTTCGCCTTCCTCAGGATCGAGAACTGGACAGAGTTCTGGTGGGTCGTCCTCGGCCTGACGGCGCAGTTCGCCTTCTCCATGCGTTTCATCGTGCAGTGGATCGCGTCGGAGCGCGCGGGCCGGTCCTACGTGCCGGTGGTGTTCTGGTATCTCTCGATCCTCGGCGGCACGATGCTCCTGTCCTACGCGATCTACCGGCAGGACGTGGTGTTCATCCTCGGCCAGTCGATGGGCTTGATCGTCTACACGCGGAACCTCTTCCTGATCCGCAAGGTGCGCCGCGCCGACCGGCTCGCCGCCGCCGCCGACGCGGCCGAGGCCGACGCCGTCCACCGCCCCAACTCCGCCGCCGAATAGCGCCGCCATGTCCGACGCCGCGCCCACACGGCCGCGCCCCTCCCTCGCCCTGCGGCTCGCGCCGCTCTGGGTGCTGCTGCTGGCGCTCCTCAGCTTTTCGGTCGGCCTCGCCGAGTTCCCGGTGCAGGACCGCGACGAGGCGCGCTATGCGCAGGCCTCCCGCCAGATGGCCGAGACGGGCGACTGGGTCGACATCCGTTTCCAGGAGGCGCCGCGCCACGTGAAGCCCGCGGGCGTCTACTGGATGCAGGCCGCCGCACTGGAGCTCACAGGGCTGACCGGCACGACCGAGATCTGGCCGCACCGCCTGCCCTCCTACCTCATGGCCGCGCTCGCCGCGATGGCGCTGGTCTGGGCGGGGCGGCCGCTCGTCGGGCGGCGCGAGGCGGCGCTCGCGGGCGTCATGCTCGCAACCGTCTACATGCTCTCGGCCGAGGCGCGGACGGCGAAGACCGACGCGACGCTGCTGCTGACCATCCTGCTCGCCATGGGGGCGATGGCGCGGGCCTGGCTCGGGCCTGTGCGCGGATGGAGCGTCCCCGCCGTTTTCTGGACGGCCATCGCCGCGGGGCTCCTGGTGAAGGGGCCGCTGATCCTCCTGCCGGTCCTGACCGCGGCGGCCTGGGTCTCGGGCCGGGAGCGGAGCCTCCGCTGGCTGTCCCGTCTCAGGCCCCTGCCCGGCCTCGCCTGGATGCTCCTCCTGACGCTGCCCTGGTTCGTCGCCATCATGATCCGCACGGAGGGCGCCTTCCTCACCGCCTCCATCGGCGGCGACATGGCCGAGAAGCTCGCCGCGACGGGCGAGCACAGCGGGATGCCGCCGGGTCTCTACCTCCTCTTCATCTGGATCACCTACTGGCCCTGGACGCTGCTCCTGCCGCTGGCCGTCGTCACCGGCTGGCACATGCGGCGGAGCGCGGAGGGCGCGTTCCTGCTGGGCTGGATCGTGCCCACCTGGGTGGTGTTCGAGGCGGTCTGGACCAAGCTCATCCACTACACGCTGCCGGTCTACCCCGCGCTAATGCTGCTGGCCGCCGTGCCGCTGGTGCGGATGCTCGACGGGGCGCAGGCCTTCCGCGGCTGGGCGGCGCATGTGGGCGCGGCGGGCTTCGCGCTCGGCACGCTGGCCTTCGCGGTGGTGGCGATCGGCGCGCCCATCGCCTACGGGGACGGCGTCGCGCTCTGGCCGACGCTGGGCGGCCTCGCGCTGACGGGTCTTGCGGTCGCGGGCGCGGTCGCCTTCTACAGGGGACAGGCGGCGCGCGGCACGGCGGCGCTGGCGCTCTCGGGGATCGTCATGGCCTGGACGCTGACGGCGGCGAGCCTGCCGCTCGCCCGCGAGTTCTGGGTGACGCCGCGCCTCGGTGAGGCGATGGAACGCCTGTCCTGCCTCGCCACGCCCCCCGTCATCGCGGGCTTCGCCGAGCCGAGCCTCGTCTTCCGCTTCGGCACCGACACGATGCTGACCGGCGGCGAGGGCGCGCTGGCCTGGCTCGCCGAAGCGACGGACCGCGCCGCCTGGATCGCGCCCGCCGCCCTGCCCGAGGGGGTCGCGGCGCCGCCGGGCGTGGCCGACCTGACCGAGATCAGGGGCACCAACTACACCAACGGCAACCCGGTCCACCTGCGCCTCTTCGTGTCGCCGGGGGTGCCCGCCCCGGACGCGCCCTGCCCCGGCTGAGGCCTCAGGGCGGCAGGTTCTCGCGCAGGATGACCTGCAGGCGCAGGGGCGCGGGCACATGCGCCGCGCCCCGGAGCGCGGCGGCCAGCCGCGTCAGCGCCTCGCGCGCCTCGGCGCCCGCTCCGTGGTCGATCACCGCGTCGAGCGTCCCGTCGAGGAGGAGCGCGGTCTTCTCCGCCGTCG
>NZ_JBQLZP010000690.1:0-1388 GCF_052168335.1 Roseicyclus sp.
CCCCATCGCCGCCGCCATGACGGCGAGCGCCGAAGCCGCGCGCTACACCGGGGACTACCTGCGCATCGTGAGCTGGAGCCTCGCGGGCTACGGCCTCGTCGTGGCGGCGAACGCCGCGCTCGCCGCACGGTCGCGCTCGGGCTGGGCGCTGGGGCTCAGCCTCGCGCGGATCGGTCTCGTCTACGTGCCTCTGGCCTGGCTCGGCGTCTGGCTCATGGGCTACGGCGGCATCCTTCTGGCGGCCGTCGCGGCCAATCTCCTCGCCGCCTTCGGCGCGGGTGTCGCGGCGCAGGCCAACGGCCTTCTCGGGGGGCGGGCGCCGGTCCCCGCGCGCCCCGCCGACAGGCTCGCCGCGATGACCGGGGCGCGCGATGGCTGACACGGGCGACGAGACCTGGACCGCCCGCCTCGCCCGGCACCGCACGGGCCTCGCCGCGCTGTCCTTCGCCGAGAGCACGCTGGTCCCGATCCCGCTCGAGACGATCGTGGCGCCCCTCATGGTGGGCCACCATCGCCACGCCTGGACGATCTCGCTGGCGATCTGGATCGGCTGCCTCGCCGGCGCGACGCTGTTCTATTTCGTCGGCCTCTGGCTCGCCGAGCCGGTGGTGCAGCCCGCGCTCGAATGGGTCGGGCTCCGCGACGACTTCGCCGGGATGACCGCCGATCTCGACCGCGAGGGCCTCTTCTGGACCGTCTTCCTCGTCTCCTTCTCGCCCGCCCCGATGCAGCTCGCCACGCTGGGCGCGGGCACCGTCGGCGGCAACTTCGCCGTCTTCCTCGCCGCCATCGCCGCCTCCCGGGGGCTGCGCTACTTCGGTCTGGCCGCGCTCGCCAGTCTCTTCGGGCCGAAGATCGCCGGGTTCGGCCTGCCGAAGACGCGGATCGTGCTCATCGTCTTCGCGCTCCTCGCGGCGGGCTGGATCGGGATGCGGATCCGGGGCTGAGACGGGCGGCTCCTGTGGAGGAAGGCTTGTCCTTTTCGAACCAGAAACAGCCCGACAGGCTCCGAAATACCGTCCGAATACCACAAATCCCGCATCCGCCCCCGAACCGCCTCAGCCCGCCTTCCGCGCCGACACATGCTCCCGCACATGGGCCATGTAGAGATCCCGGATGCGCGTCGTGACGGGTCGCGACCCGTCGCCCACGGGCTTGCCGTCGATCGAGGCCACCGGCGTCTGCGCGCCGAACGTGCCGGTCAGAAAGGCCTCCTCGGCGCCATAGGCGTCGACCAGCGAATAGTTGCGCTCGAAGACCGGGATGCCGTCCGCGCGGCAGAGGTCGATCACCTTCTGACGCGTCACCCCGTTCATGCAGTAGTCCCCCGTCGAGGTCCAGACCTCGCCCCGGCGCACGATGAAGAAGTTGCAGGAATTCGTCGTGTT
>NZ_JBQLZP010000691.1:0-3131 GCF_052168335.1 Roseicyclus sp.
CTCAGAGGGGCGCATCCGCGCCGCGCCGCCCCCTAGGGCGCATCCGCGCCGCGCCGTCCGTGGACGACGCGCTCCCTTCCGGTCAGATCGGGGTCGATGCCGACGGCTTCAAGCCCCGCCGCCGAGAAAAGCGCCGAGACGGCCGCCCCCTGCCCCGCCCCGATCTCGACGGCGAGGCGCCCGCCCGGCGCGAGATGGCGCATCGCCCCCGCGAGGATCGCCGCGTAGGCCGACAGCCCGTCGCCCCCGGGCGTCAGGGCGAGGCGCGGCTCGTGCCCGGCGACCTCGGGGGCGAGCGTCGCGAGCTCAGCTTCGGCGATGTAGGGCGGGTTCGACACGATGAGGTCGAAGCGCGCGCCTTCGGGCACCGCCGCCCACCAGTCGCCCCGCGCGAATGCCAGCCGGTCGGCGACCCCGTGGCGGTCCGCGTTCTCCCGCGCGATCGCGAGGGCCGCCTGCGAGATGTCGGTGGCGAGGCCGGTGGCTTCGGGCCGCTCCGCCAGAAGCGTCACCGCGAGGATGCCCGAGCCGGTGCCGAGGTCGGCCACGCGCAGGAAGGGCTCGGCCAGCGCGCGGGCGACCAGCGCCTCGGTGTCGGGCCGCGGCGTGAGCACGTCGCGCGTCACGCGGAAGTCGCGCCCGAAGAAGTGCCAGCGCCCGAGGATTTGCGACACGGGCTCGCGCGCCATGCGCCGCGCGAGATGGCTGTCGGCGCGGGCAAGGGCCTCCGCCGGCAGCGGGTCGGGCCCCGAGGCCGCGAGGCGCGCGGCGCTCCATCCCGTCGCGTCGGCGAGGAGGAGGCGCAGGTCGCGCCGCGCCTCCTCCGGGCCGACCAGCGGCGCGAGGCGGGCCGTGGCCTCCCGCAGCCAGGCCGCGACCGTCGGGCCGCCCGACACGGGGCCTAGTCCTCCATCTCGGCCAGCGCGCGGGCCTGCGCCTCGGCGGTCAGCGCGTCGATCACCTCGTCGAGGTCGCCCTGAAGCACCTCCGGCAGGCGGTAGAGCGTGAGGTTGATGCGGTGGTCGGTGACGCGGCCCTGCGGGAAGTTGTAGGTGCGGATGCGTTCGGTCCGGTCGCCGGTGCCGACCTGCGAGCGGCGGCTCGCGGCGCGTTCGGCGTCGGCCCGCTGCCGCTCGAGATCGTAGAGGCGCGCGCGCAGGACGCTCATCGCGATCTCGCGGTTGCGGTGCTGCGACTTCTCCGACGAGGTCACGACGATCCCGGTCGGCAGGTGCGTGATGCGGACCGCGCTGTCGGTCGTGTTCACGTGCTGCCCGCCCGCGCCGGAGGAGCGCATCGTGTCGATGCGGATGTCGGCGGCGGGAATGTCGATGTCGACGGCCTCGGCCTCGGGCAGGACGGCGACGGTGGCCGCCGAGGTGTGGATGCGCCCGCCCGATTCGGTCTCGGGGACGCGCTGCACGCGGTGGACGCCGCTCTCGAACTTCAGCCGCGCGAAGACCCCCTCGCCCGCGATGCGCGCCGTGACCTCGCGGATGCCGCCGAGCTCGCTCTCCTGCAGGTCGACGATCTCGACGCTCCAGCCGCGCGCCTCGGCGTAGCGGGTGTACATGCGCAGGAGGTCGCCCGCGAAGAGCGCCGCCTCCTCGCCGCCGGTGCCGGGGCGGATCTCGAGCATGGCGGGGCGCGCATCGGCCTCGTCCTTCGGCAGGAGCGCCAGGCGCAGCGCCTGCTCGGCCTCGGGGAGCGCGCGGCGGAGGCGGGCGATCTCCTCCTCGGCGAGCGCGCGCATCTCGGGGTCGGACGCCAGCGCCTCGGCCTCCGCGAGCTGCGCGCGCAGGCTCTCGTGCTCGGCGATGCGGCTGACGACGGGCTTCAGCTCGGAATATTCCCGCGCGATGGCGGCGATGGCGACGGGCGCGGCGCCCGCGTTCAGCCGCGCCTCGAGATACTCGAAGCGCTCCCTGATCTGGCGGAGGCGGTCCTGGGGCAGCATCCGCGCGATGTGCCGGGCCTCGGGCTCCGGGTCAAGGGCCGCTCAGGGGGTGGTCGCGTCGATCCAGCGGGCGACGCGCGCCGCGTTCACGCCCAGATCGGAATGTCCGAAGCGCGAGCGCGAGAAGATCTCGACCCGCGTGGCCTCGCCCTCGGGATGGAGGCGGATCGACACGGCGTCCGGGAACCCCATGAGGCGCGAGCGCACCACGTATGTCGCGTGCCCGAGGGCGAGGTCGCCGGCGATCAGCCGGCCGCCATCGGCCTCGGCGACGGCCGCGAGCCGGGCGGCCACGGTCGCCATGTCGCGCGGGATGCGCGGGGCCCCGTCGCCGGCCCGAAGCTCGAAATTCGGCGTTCCGGGCGGCGTGACCCCGGCGGGATCGACGTGCCAGACCTGCGGCGGCATGGGCGCGAGGCGGAACCAGACGGCGGCGCCGAGGAGCGCGAGGCCGAGGGCGGCGAGGAGGAGCAGCAACAGGCGCATGGCCAGCGGGATGGCAAGCGCCGCGGGCAAGGTCAAGCCTCTCCTAGCCGCCGTGTTTCTCGAGAAAGGCCTCGGCCGTCAGCGTGCGGAAATCTCCGAGCGCGTCGCGGAGCCGCCCGTGGTCCCAGTCCCACCAGCCGAGCGCGATCAGCCGCTCGGCGATGCCGGGCGGCTGGCGCGGGCGGAGCGGTTTCGCGGGGCAGCCCGCGACGATCGTGTAGGGCGCGACGTCCTTCGTGACGACGGCCCCCGCCCCGACGACCGCGCCGTGGCCGACCGTCACCTCGGGCTTCACGATGGCGCCGTGACCGATCCAGGTGTCGTGGCCGATCTCGGTGCGCCGGCCCGCGCGGTGGGCGAAGAAGGCCTCGTCGTGCCCGGCGTCGGGCCAGTAGTCGGCAGAGCGGTACATGAAGTGATGCAGGCTCGCCCGGTCGAGCGGATGATCGGTGGGCCCGATCCGCACGAAGGCGGCGATGTTGGAGAACTTGCCGACCCGCGTGTTGGCGAGGTCGCAGTAGCGCGTGGTGTAGGAATAGTCGCCGAGCTCGGAATTCAGGAGGACGGTTCCCTGCCCCACCTCGGTGAAGCGGCCGAGGCTCGAATTCACGATCCGCACGTCGGGATGGATCAGCGGCTCTCCGGAATGCATGTCCTTCATCGTCCTGCCCCGCGCGGTTTGCCCCGC
>NZ_JBQLZP010000692.1:0-5114 GCF_052168335.1 Roseicyclus sp.
GGAAGTCGTTCATCCCCTGCACGCGGCCGCGCTCCTCGATCGTGTGGGCCTGCGTCAGCATCGCGGTCGCCCCGATGAAGCCGAAGTTCCAGCCGACGCCGAGCAGGATCAGCGCGCCGAAGAACTGGTAGAGTTCTACCCCCGTCAGCGCCATGCCGCCGGCAAGCGCCAGCAGGAACAGGCCGATGCCGACGATCCGCATGGCGCCGAAGCGCGCGATCAGGTGGCCCGTGAAGAAGGAGGGCGCGAACATCGCGATCACGTGGGCCGAGACCACGTCCGCCGCCGTGCTGGTGGAAAAGCCGCAGCCCACCATGGCGAGCGGCGTCGAGGTCATCGTCAGGTTCATCAGCGCGTAGGAGACCATGCCGCAGATGATCGCGACCGCGATCCTGGGGTCGCGCAGAAGCTCGCGCCGCGTGCGGCCCGTGGGCGCGTCGGGGGCGGGCGGCTTCGGCTTGGGCAGGTCGAGCGCGAGGAACAGGGCGGCGCCGACGAGGTTCAGGACGACGACGGCGGCATAGGTGCCGACGAAAGGCACCACGGTCGCGTCGTTCGTCACCTTCACGAGCTGCGGCCCGATCAGCGCCGAGAGGAGGCCCCCCGCCATCACGTAGGAGATCGCCTTGGGCCGGAACGTCTCCGAGGCGGTGTCGGCGGCGGCGAAGCGGTAGAATCCCTGCGCCGACATGTAGATGCCGGTCAGGTAGGAGCCGACGAGGAACAGCGGGAAACTGTCGATCCAGAGGCCCCAGCCCGCCAGCGCCGCCCCGGTCCCGCCGCCGAGCGCGCCCGCGAAGAAGCCCGCCGCGCGCCCGAAGCGCTGCATCACCGCCGAGAGCCAGGGCGCCGTCGTCATCGAGCCGAAGACGATGAGCGAGATCGGGATCGTGGCGAGCGCGGGGGAGGGTGCGATCATCAGCCCGGCCAGCCCGCCCACCACGAAGATCATCGGCATCTGGCTGCCCAGGATGGCCTGCGCGGCCACGAGGACCGCCACGTTGCGCCGCGCGCGCCTGTCGCCTTCGCGGTCCTGGTCTGTCGGGGAAAGGCTGGCGTCCGTCATGGGCGAAGGGCTACAGGATGGCCGGGGCGCGGTCCAGAGCGTCCGGTGCCGCATGGGAATGGACAATGCCCCCGAGGATCATCGAGACGGAGGACGACCTCGCCCGGGCGGCGGCGGAACTGCTGGCGCTCGAGCCGCGCTTCGCGCCGGTCCTCGCGGCGGGGCCCCTGCCGATGCGGCGGACGGCGGACGGGTTTCCCGCGCTCCTCTCGGCGATCGTGGGCCAGCAGGTCTCGACCGCGAGCGCGGCGGCGATCCGGGCGCGGCTCGAGGCGGCGGGGTTCTCGACCGAGGATGCCGTCCTCGCCGCGGAGGAGGCCGCGCTGCGCGCCTGCGGGCTCAGCCGGCCCAAGATGCGCTATGTCCGGGCGCTGGCGGGGGCGGGCGTCGACTGGGCCGCGCTTCGGGACGCGGAGACGGAGGAGGTCGTGACGATCCTCACAGCGATCCCCGGCATCGGGCGCTGGACGGCGGAGATCTACGCCAAGTTCGCGCTCGGCCATGCGGATGCCTTCGCCGCGGGAGACCTCGCGCTGCAGGAGGCGGCGCGGCGCCTCCTGGGCCTGCCCGAGCGTCCCACCGAGCGGGACCTGCGCGCGCTCGCCGAGCCCTGGCGACCCGTCCGCGCGGTTGCCGCGCGCGCGCTCTGGGTCTACTACCGCTGGGATGTCGGCCGGGAGGGTGTGTTGTGAGCAGGGTTCTGGACTACGGGCGCCGCGCGCCCGCGGGCGGCGGGGCGTCGAACCTCGTCGTCTTCCTTCATGGCTACGGCGCGGACGGCAACGACCTACTGGGCCTCGCCGATCCGCTGGCCCCTTACATGCCGGACACGGTCTTCGTCGCCCCGAACGCGCCCGAGCGCTGCGGCATGAACCCGATGGGTTTCCAGTGGTTTCCGATCCCCTGGATCGACGGCTCCTCCGAGGAGCAGGCGATGGAGGGCATGGGCCGCGCGGTGGACGACCTGAACGCCTTTCTCGACCGCGTCATGGCGGAGGAGGGGGTGCCGGCCGCGCGGACGATCCTCGTGGGCTTCAGCCAGGGCACGATGATGAGCCTCCACGTCGCGCCGCGCCGGGCCGAGGCGGTGGCCGGCGTCGTCGGCTTTTCCGGTCGCCTCCTCGCGCCCGAGACGCTGGCCGAGGAGGTGCGCGTGCGCCCGCCGGTCCTGCTCGTCCACGGCGACATGGACGATGTCGTCCCGCCGCAGAGCCTGCCCGAGGCCGCCGAGGCGCTGGAGGGCGCCGGCTGGGAAGAGGTCTATGCCCATGTCATGAAGGGCACCGCCCACGGGATCGCGCCCGACGGGCTGTCGGTCGCGCTCGCCTTCATGCGCGAGAAGCTCGGCATCGTCTGAGCCTCAGCCCCAGAGCGCGCGCTCGGCGAATTCGACCGAGTTGCCAGAGGGGTCGCGCACGTAGAGCGAGCGGGCGCCGTTCGGCCATCGGAAATCGGCCTCGGCCTCGACGCCCGCCGCCGCGAGCCGGGCGCGGATCGCGGTGATCTCGGCATCGGTCGCGGCGAAGCAGACATGGCCTTCGCCCCGCGCACCATGCGGCGGTACGGGGATCGCCGGGTCGGAGGTCGGCACCGTCGTTCCTTCGGGATCGAACACCAGCAGGATCGTCGCGCCGACCCGGTAGAAGACATGCCGCCCCGGCACCCGCATCAGGCGCGGCAGACCGAGGAGTTCGCCGTAGAAGGCCTCCGCCGCATCGAGGTCGGAGACATAGACCGCAGCCTCGAGGATTGCGCCCGGAGGCGGGGCGTCTGGCAGTCGGGACATGGCGCCATCCTGCCACGGAAAGCGGCGCGTGCGCAAACCGGGCGGCGGCCGTCACGAAACTGTCAGCGACGGGCGGTAGACGACGCGGCAAGGCGACACAGTATCTGGTGAGGCTTGCCGCAAGCGAAAGGCTAGATATAGTGGAAGCAAGGCAGGAGCGGGGCGCTCCCGCTCTGGTGCCTGAGGCGGGCAGACAGGGCGGGAACGGAGTCACTCATGCAGGCCGCGGCCGAGATAGAATTCAGGACGAGTTTCGTGCGCGAGCCGGGCGCGCTCAAGAGCCATCCGGCGCTGGTGCTGAACGCCGATTACCGCCCGCTCAGCTACTACCCGCTGTCGCTCTGGCCCTGGCAGGAGGCGATCAAGGCGGTCTGGCTCGACCGGGTGCAGATCGTGGCGGAGTACGACGAGGTCGTGCGCAGCCCCTCGACCGAGATCCGCATCCCCTCCGTCGTCGTGCTCAAGGACTACATCCAGCCGCAGAAGCGCGTGGCCTTCACCCGCTTCAACCTGTTCCTGCGCGATGAGTTCTCCTGCCAATACTGCGGCTCGAAGGGCGACCTGACCTTCGACCACGTGGTGCCGCGCGCCCGCGGCGGCGTGACGAGCTGGGAGAACGTCGTCGCGGCCTGCGCGAAGTGCAACCTCAGGAAGGGCGCGCGGAGCCTGCGGGCCTCGGGCCTGACGCTGCGCAAGCCACCCCGGCAGCCCGGCGCGGAGGAACTGCGCAACATGGGCCGCAAGTTCCCGCCCAACTACCTCCACGACAGCTGGCTCGACTTCCTCTACTGGGACGCGGAACTCGAGGAATGAGACCTCGGCGCCTGTGGCGCGCGGGGGATTGCGTATTTGTGGAAAGATGAATGCGCGGGCGCGTGAGGGCAGGCGCGGCCACGCGGGCGCGTGAGGGTGGGTGAGGTCACGCGGACCAGTGACAGGGCCCCGGGCCCCGGCTAGCCTCCGGGCGGCGAACCAGAGGGACATGGCCGGAGCGACATGCGATGACGACGACCGATTGGGAACCGATCTCGGGGGCGGTGCTGCCGCGTTACGCGGGGCTCCCGAGCTTCATGCGGCTGCCTCATGTGCCCGAGGGCGATCCGCGGCGGGCGGAGGTCGATATCGGCATCCTCGGGCTGCCCTGGGACGGGGCGACCTCGAACCGCCCGGGGGCGCGGCACGGTCCGCGCGCGCTGCGCGACGCCTCGACCATGGTGCGCGCGATGCACGGCGCGACGCGGCAGACGCCGTTCCGGACCATGCGCTGCGCCGACATGGGCGACGTGGCGATGAGCCCGGTGGACCAGGACGAGGCGCTGGGGGCGGCCGAGGCCGCGGTGGACGCGATGCTCGCCGACGGCATCCGGCCTCTGATGGTCGGGGGCGACCATCTCTGCACGCTGCCGGTGCTGCGCGCGATCGGGAAACGGCGGGGGGAGCCCTTCGGCCTGATCCTGCTGGACAGCCACACCGACCTCTACCCGCCCTATTTCGGGGGCAGGACGCTGACCCACGGCAACCCGTTCCGGCAGGCGATCGAGGAGGGCTGGCTCGATCCCCGGCGCTGCTTCATGGCGGGGATGCGGGGCACCTCCTACAACAAGGAGGATGTCGACTGGGGCCGCGAGAAGGGCGTCCACATCGTCGAGATCGAGGAGTGCATGGCGCGGGGCTGGGCCTCGGTGATGCAGGAGGGGCGTCAGGTCGCGGGGCAGGGGCCGGTCTACGTCAGCTTCGACATCGACTTCGTCGACCCGGCCTTCGCGCCCGGGACCGGAACGCCCGAGGTGGGCGGGCCGTCGAGCTTCGAGGCGCTGCAATGCGTCCGCGCGCTCCGCGGGCTCGAGATCCTCGGCGCGGACCTCGTGGAGGTGTCGCCGCCCTTCGATCCCTCGGGCGCGACGGCCTGGCTGGGGGCCTCGGTGATGTTCGAGCTGATCTGCGCGATGGAGCCCGTGGCGTGATGCGCGCGGTTGGACCGTTCCCCCGAAGCCGGTAGACTTGTCGCGCCGAACGGGTTACGCCTCGGGCGAAAAGGCTCCGTTAGCGCTAACATGCGGTGTGTGCGGCGCGGCGGGAACTCTGGGAGAGGCAGATGGTTTCGCGTGTCATTCCGGTCGACCCGTTCGACCTCGTGATCTTCGGCGGCACCGGCGACCTGGCGCGGCGCAAGATCCTGCCGGCGCTCTACCGGCGCTTCCTCGACGGGCAGATGCCGCCCGAGGCGCGGATCATCGGGGCCGCCCGGACCCAGCAATCGGC
>NZ_JBQLZP010000693.1:0-10433 GCF_052168335.1 Roseicyclus sp.
AGTGATTTGTAAACCCGCCCGCCTAATATCCCAGTCAAGGCAGTCGATCAGGGGGACAGGCTGTGTTGACGACGATCTTTCTCGGTACCTGTGTCGCCGTTCAGGGCACGTTCGTGAAACGGCTCGCGAACGGCTTCGTGACCGTCCGCGTCGGCGAGCAATTCTACACCGGACGGCCCGCCAGCCTCGTGCGCGCGGCCTGACACGGGCCCAGGGGCCCGTTGCAGGCAGCCCGGGCTCGCCTCAGTCCAGCCAGCCGCCGAGGTTGTTCATCGCCACCCGCGCCAGCGCGTCGATATGCGCGTCGTCGTCGTTCAGGCAGGGAATGTAGGTGAATTCCTCGCCGCCGGCCTCCTCGAAGCTTTCCCGGATCTCCTCGTTGATCTCCTCGAGGGTCTCGATGCAATCGGCGCTGAAGGCGGGCGCGATGACCGCGATCCGCTTCTTGCCGGCCTCGGCGAGGCGCGCGACCTCCTCCACGGTGTAGGGCTTCAGCCATTCCTCGGGGCCGAATCGGCTCTGGAAGGTGGTCACGATTTCCGTCTTGTCCCAGCCCAGCCGCTCGCGCAGCAGGCGCGAGGTCTTCTGGCACTGGCAATGGTAGGGGTCGCCCTCCATCAGGTAGCGCTTGGGCACGCCATGGTAGCTCGCCACCAGCACGTCGGGCCGGTTCTCGAGGCCCGCATAGGCGCGCTCGACCGACTGGGCCAGCGCCTCGATGTAGAGCGGATGCTCGTAATAGGGCTCGACCGTGCGGGCGATGGGCTGCCACTTGATGTTCTGGAGCGCGCGGAAGAACTCGTCGCAGGCGGTGGCCGAGGTGGCGCCCGCGTATTGCGGATAGAGCGGGAAGAACAGGATCTTGGTGCAGCCCTGCGCCACCAGTTCGTCCACCTTGGACTTGGTCGAGGGGTTCCCGTAGCGCATGCAGAAATCCACCACGACGCGATCGCCATAGGCTTCCTCCAGCCGCGCCTTGATCTTGGCGGTCTGGTCCTTGGTGATCGTCATGAGGGGGCTTTCGTTCTTCTCCTCGTTCCAGATCGACTTGTAGGCATGACCGGAGGAGAAGGGCCGCTTGGTCAGGATGACGAGCTGGAGCAGTGGCTGCCAGATCCAGGGGCTGTAGTCGATCACGCGGCGGTCGGAGAGGAACTCGTTCAGATACCGGCGCATCGGCCAGTAGCTGTAGTGATCCGGCGTGCCGAGATTCGCCAGCAGGATGCCCACCTTGCCGAACGTCACCTTCGGGTGGTCGGCGGGCGCATGGCTGAGCGCGGGCGCCGCTTCGGCGGCGTCTTTCGTGTGGGGCGGCTGCTGCAACATGTTCATGGTGGCTGGCCTCAATCGGCGGCCCGGTCAAGGGCCTTGTTCGGTTTCGGGTCGGGCGCTTCGTGCACGAGGGCCGCGTTCAATGCATCGGCGAGGCGCGCCTGCGCGCTGCCGGGGCGAAGCGGTTTCTGCTGGCTCTCGTGCGGGGCCCAGCCGGTGAGGAAGACGAGGTCGAAGGTCGCGCGAATGCGCCCTCCGGCCTCCGGGAAATGCGCGGCGTAGATCGCGGCGGCCCGCTCGAAGAGCGCGCGGCGCGCGGGCCGCCGGTGCCGCCCGGCAAGCGCATTCGTCTCGCCCATGGCGCGGAGGTCGCGCATCAGGGCCCAGATGTCGGCGTAGCTCGCCCGCTGCGGCAGGACGTCCGCCACAGGCAGCGCGAGGCCCGCCCGCTGGAGGAGGGAGCCCATCTGCCGGACCTCGCCCATCGGGGCGACGCGGGGGCTGAGCCCGCCGGTCAGCCCGGCCTCGGCCTCGGCGAGCGCGGCGCGCAGCTCGCTCAACGTCTCGCCGCCGAGGCAGACGCCCAGGAACAGCCCGTCGGCCTTGAGCGCGAGACGGGACTGCACGATCTGGCCGACCGGATCGTCCGCCCAATGGAGCGCCATGGCGTGGATCACGAGATCGTGAGCGCCGGGCGCCAGGTCCAGCCGGTCCTCGGGCGCGACGATCCGCGCGTCCCGCACCACACCGGCCCAGACCTCGGGATGCGCCGTCACGATCGCGGGCGACGTAAACGTTCTGTTAACGTCGATCAGCCTTTCCTTGATCTCGTCGGCCGCCGTCTCGTGCAGGAACCCCGCCTCCCGCAGGCGCGCGCGGGCGCGGTGCCGGGACAATGCCTCGGCATCCACGAGACGTGGCTGCGGGGTCGTGTGGGTCAAGATGCGGTCGTCCTCGTGCGCTGACCCGTGGGAACTTAGGGGCCGGACATGAGATTGCAAACGCTGCTGCATGCGGTCTTTCCGCCCGAATGCCTCAATTGCGGCGCGCAGGTCGAGGGCGATTTCGCGCTCTGCGGTCCCTGCTGGGCCGCGACGCCCTTCATCCTCGGCGCGGCCTGCGACCTCTGCGGGACGGGCCTGCCTGGGCAGAAGGCGGAGGGCGAGCGGCTGATCTGCGACGAATGCCACCGCATCGCCCGGCCGTGGGAGCGGGGGCGCGCCGTGATGGGCTATGCCGATGTCGGGCGGAGGCTGGTGCTCGGCCTCAAGCACGGCGACCGGGCCGAGGTGGCGCGCGCCGCCGGGCCCTGGCTGGCGCGGGCCGGGGCGGATCTCGTTGCGGATCTCGGCGCCGACGATCCGGTCCTCGTGCCGATCCCGCTGCACCCGATCCGCCTCGCGCGACGGCGCTTCAACCAGTCGGCGCTGCTGGCGCAGGCGATGGCGCGGATCACCGGGCAGGAGGTGGCGGTGCAGGCGCTGCGACGGGTCCGCGCGACACCCACGCAGGACGGGCGCAACCGGGACGCCCGCTTCGTCAACCTCGCCGACGCGATTCGGCCCCATCCCCGGTTCGGCGGCCTGCTGAAGGGGCGGGCGGTGATCCTGATCGACGACGTGATGACCTCCGGCGCGACCTTCGCCGCCGCGTCCGAGGCCTGCCGGGTCGCCGGGGCGACACATCTGCGTGTGCTGGCTCTGGCGCGCGTCGGCGTCGACGCTTAAGTTGCCGCGTACAGCCGGTTTCGCCTTGGACGGGGAGAAGGGACATGCCGAACGTCGAGATCTACACCTCTCCGCTCTGCGGCTATTGCCATGCGGCCAAGCGGCTCCTCACCTCGAAGGGCGTGGCCTTCACCGAGCATGACGTTATGCGCACGCCGGAGAAGCGGCAGGAGATGCTGGGCCGCGCGAACGGACGCCATACCGTGCCGCAGATCTTCATCGGCGAGACCCATGTGGGCGGATACGACGACATGGCCGCGCTCGACCGCGACGGCAAGCTCGACCCGCTCCTCCAGGATTCCTAACGGCTTGCCGCGACGCGCTGTCCCTTGATGCGGACGGCGTCGGGGCGCTCTAATCGGGTCATGGCGCAGACAGGCAGTTCCAGACCCGACGGCTCGCAGTCCGACGACCCGCTGTCCGTCGCGCTGTTCAGCGAGATGTTCATGGCCGACCAGCTGGCGCGCAACCGGCTGAGCCGTGCGCTGCCCAAGGGCATGGAGCTCAGCCACTTTTCCGTCCTGAACCACCTCGCCCGCACCAACGAGGAGAAGACGCCGGCGCAGCTCGCGCGGATCTTCCACGTCACGCGGGGGGCGATGACGAACACGCTCAACCGGCTGGAATGGGCGGGGCATATCCATGTCCGCCCCGACTGGGACGACGCGCGCCGCAAGCTCATCGCGATCAGCCCCTCGGGCCGCCGCGCGCGGGAGGCCGCCATCGCCGCCATCGCGCCGATCCTGTCCGAGACGGTGCGCGAGATCGGGCAGGATCGCGTGCGCCAGGCACTGCCGGTGATCCGCGAGATGCGCCTGAGGCTGGAAGCGGACGAGGGTTAGGCGGGCTTGGTCGACGCCGTGACGTAGTTCACGCTCAGATCCCTGTCGGACAGCGACCAGCTCCACGCGATCGGGTTGAAGACGAAGCCCTTGCGGTCCACCGGCGTCAGCCCCGCCTTGCGGATCAGGTCGAACAGCTCGTCCGGCGTGATGAACTTCGACCATTCGTGCGTGCCCTTGGGCAGCCAGCGCATCACGTATTCCGCCCCGACGATGGCCATCGCGAAGCTCTTGGGGTTGCGGTTGATCGTCGAGCAGACCATCAGCCCGCCGGGCTTCAGCAGCTCCTGGCAGGCGGAGAGGTAGCCCTGCGGGTCGGCCACGTGCTCGACCACCTCCATGTTGAGGACGACATCGAAGCGCTCGCCCTGGGCCGCCAGCGCCTCGGCGGTGGTGTGGCGGTAGTCGATGCTGAGGCCCGACTGTTCGGCATGGACCTGCGCCACGGGAATGTTGCGCGCGGCCGCGTCGGCGCCGACGACCTCGGCGCCCAGCCGCGCCATCGGCTCGGACAGGAGGCCGCCGCCGCAACCGATGTCGAGGATGCGCAGCCCGGCAAACGGCGCGTCGGCCTTCAGGTCGCGCCCGAACTCGGCGGCGATCTGCGAGGTGATGTAGTCGAGGCGGCAGGGGTTCAGCATGTGCAGCGGCTTGAACTTGCCGTTGGGATCCCACCATTCGGCGGCCATGGCCTCGAACTTCGCGACCTCGGCGGCATCGACGGTTTGCGTAGCGGCGCTCATGGACTTCTCCCCGGCTTCCTGCGAGTGTTGTTGCGGCACAAGTCGTTCCGGGGTCTATATAGGAAGCCCATGGACAAGTTCTCCGGCCAAAAGCGCGCAGCCGCGCACCTGTTTCCGCCGATCGACCCGTTCGATCAGCGGATGCTCGACGTCGGGGACGGGCATCACCTCTATGTCGAGCAATGCGGCAATCCCGGCGGCGCGCCGGTCATCGTGCTGCACGGCGGTCCGGGGGGCGGGTGCAGCCCCGCGATGCGGCGCTATTTCGACCCTGCGGACTGGCGGATCATCCTGTTCGACCAGCGCGGCTGCGGGCGGTCGCGGCCGCACGCCAGCGTGCGCGGCAACACGACCTGGCACCTCGTCGCCGACATCGAGCGCATCCGCAACACGCTGGGGATCGAGCGCTGGGCGGTCTTCGGCGGGTCGTGGGGCGCGACGCTCGGCCTGATCTACGCCGAGACGCATCCCGACCGGGTGGCCTATCTCGCGCTCCGCGGCGTGTTCCTGTCGATGCAGCGCGAGCTCGACTGGTTCTACGGCGGCGGCGCGGGGCAGTTCTGGCCCGACCAGTGGGCGCGCTTCGTCGCCATGATCCCCGAGGAGGAGCGCGGCGACCTCATCAAGGCCTACAACCGGCGGCTCTTCTCGGGCGATCTGATGGTCGAGACGCGCTATGCCCGGGCCTGGGCCGCCTGGGAGAACGCGCTCGCCTCGATGGAGAGCGACGGCGGCGGCGGCGAGAGCCCGGCGGACTACGCGCGCGCCTTCGCCCGGCTGGAGAACCACTATTTCCTGAATAGAGGTTTCCTGGAGGAGGACGGCCAGATCCTGCGCGACCTCCACCGGATCGCGCATGTGCCCGGCACCATCGTGCAGGGCCGCTACGACATGATCTGCCCGCCCGCCTCGGCGCACAAGCTGGCGGCCGGCTGGCCCTCGGGCCGGCTCCACATGATCCGTCAGGCGGGCCACGCGCTGAGCGAGGCCGGCATCAGCGAGGAGCTGGTGCGCATCATGAAGATCGTCGGCCAGCGCCGCGAGAAGTTCGGGATCTGAACGGATTCACCCGGCCCTGAGCGCGTGGGCGGCCAGCCACCTCCGGTCCAGCCCCGGGCTGAGGCGGTGCCGGATCAGCGCGACGGGGTGGCGCCTCAGCGTCAGGCGCATCGCGACGTAGTCCTCCACCACCTCCTCGCCCTCGGTCATGGCGGGCAGCGTCACGCGCCCCTCCACGATCCCCTCGCCGTCGAGGTCGCCCGCGAAGAGCGGCAGTTCCCGCTTCGGCACCAGCGCGCGCGCGGCCCAGAGCGCCTCGCGCCGGGACAGTCCCAGCGCGGCGAAGACATCGGCCTCGGCCAGCACGGTCAGGGTGCGCGCGTTGAGACCCGCGCGGCGCCAGACGTCCTCGACCGTGAGATAGCCGTTGCCGCGCGCGGCCATCAGCCACTCGGCGTCCTCCTCCCGCATCGACTTGATCTGCCGGAAGCCCAGGCGCAGCGCGAGCGCGCCCGTCTCGGTCCGTTCCATCACGTTGTCCCAGTGCGAGCGGTTCACGCAGACGGGCCGCACCTCCACCCCGTGCTCGCGGGCGTCGCGGACGATCTGCGCCGGCGCGTAGAAGCCCATGGGCTGCGCGTTCAGGAGCGCGCAGGCGAAGATGCCGGGATGGTGCCGCTTGAGCCAGGACGAGGCGTAGACCAGAAGCGCGAAGGACGCCGCGTGGCTTTCCGGGAAACCATAGCTGCCGAAGCCCTCGATCTGGGAGAAGCAGCGCTCGGCGAACTCCGCGTCATAGCCGTTCTGCCGCATTCCCCGCATGAAGCGGGTGCGGAACTCGCTGACGTTGCCGTGCTTCTTGAAGGTGGCGAGCGCGCGGCGCAGGCGGTCGGCCTCCTCGGGGGTGAAACCCGCGCCGACGATGGCGATCTGCATCGCCTGCTCCTGGAACAGCGGCACGCCCAGCGTCTTGGCCAGCACGCGGCCCAGCTCGTCGGAGGGGAAGCTCACCTCCTCCTCCCCGTTGCGGCGGCGGATGAAGGGGTGGACCATGTCGCCCTGGATGGGCCCCGGGCGGATGATCGCGACCTGGATCACGAGGTCGTAGAAGCAGCGCGGCCGCATCCGGGGTAGGAAGTTCATCTGCGCCCGGCTCTCCACCTGGAAGACGCCGAGGCTGTCGGCGCGGCAGAGCATCTCGTAGACCGCCGGATCCTCGGGCGGCAGCGTGGCGAGCGTGTAGTCCGCCTGGTGGTGCGTCTTCAGCAGCGCGAAGGCCTTGCGGATGCAGGTCAGCATCCCAAGCGCGAGGATGTCGACCTTGAGGATGCCGAGCGCGTCGATGTCGTCCTTGTCCCACGAGATGACCGTCCGGTCCTCCATCGTGGCGTTCTCGATCGGCACCAGCTCGTCGAGCCGCCCCTCGGTGATGACGAAGCCGCCGACGTGCTGCGAGAGGTGGCGGGGAAAGCCGATGATCTCCTCGATCAGGCGGATGGTCTGCTTCAGGCGCGGGCTGTCGGGGTCGAGGCCGATCTCGCGCATCCGCTCCAGTTCCGGCCCGTGCCTGGACCACGACCCCCAGATCTGCGAGGACAGCGCCGACAGAACGTCCTCGCTGAGGCCCATCGCCTTGCCCACCTCGCGCACGGCGCGCTTGCCGCGATAGTGGATGACGGTGGCGCAGAGGCCCGCGCGGTGGCGGCCGTAGCGCTCGTAGATGTGCTGGATCACCTCCTCCCGCCGCTCGTGCTCGAAGTCGACGTCGATGTCGGGCGGCTCGTTCCGCGCCTCGGACACGAAGCGTTCGAAGACCATGGTGCCGATCTCGGGGCTCACGCTGGTGACCCCGAGCGCGTAGCAGGTGATCGAGTTCGCGGCCGACCCGCGCCCCTGGCAGAGGATGCCGCGCCCGCGGGCGAAGGCCACGATGTCGTGGACGGTGAGGAAGTAGGGCTCGTAGCCGAGTTTCGCGATCAGGCGCAGCTCGTGGTCGAGCTGCTTCTGCGCGCGCTCCGGGATGCCCTGCGGATAGCGCCATTCGAGGCCTGCGCGCGCCAGACGCGCCAGCCGCTCGGCCGCGCTTTCCCCCTCGGCGATCTCGGAGGGGTATTCGTAGCGGAGCGAGCGGATGTCGAACTGCGCCCGCGCGGCGATCTCGACGCTGCGGTCCACCGCGTCCGGGTGCTCGGCGAAGATGCGGCGGATCTCGGCCTCCGAACGCAGGCGCTGCTCGGCGTTGGCCTGCGCGGCGGTGCCCAGTTCCTCCACGCGGAGGCCCTCGCGGATGCAGGTTAGGATGTCGGTCAGCCTGCGGCGGCTGCCGTGGTGCATCAGCGGCCGGGCGGAGGCGACGGTGGCGAGGCCGAGCGCCTGCGAAACAGTCTCTGCGCGGCGGAATCGAGCCTTGTCCTGCCCGTCGTAGCAGGGCGCCATGAGGAGGTTCGTCTGCGGCCCGAGCCTGCGCGACAGCCGCTCCGCCGCGCGGCGCCACTCCGGCGTCTCCCGGTCCGGCGCGTGCAGCAGAAGCTCCAGCCCCTTCGCATGGGCGAGGAGGTCGTCGAGGTGCAGGATGCACTCGCCCTTGCGCGCGCGGAGCCGCCCGATGGAGAGCACGCGGCAGAGGCTGGCCCAGCCCGTCCGGTCGCGGGGCAAGGCGGTGAGGCGCAGCCCCTCCGTCAGGTGCAGGCAGGACGCGGGCAGGAGGCGCGGCACATGGTCGAGCCTGAGGCCCGGCGGATCGGGCAGGTGCGGCGGCTTCGGCGGGCCGATCGGGTCGGCCATGGCCTGCGCGCGGTCCGCGATCTCCTCCTCGATCTTCCGCAGTTCCGACCAGGCCCGCACCACGCCCGCGACCGAGTTCACGTCGGCGATGGCGATGGCCTCCAGCCCCAGGAGCGCGGCACGCCGCGCGTATTCCTCCGGGTGCGAGCCGCCGGTGAGGAAGGTGAAGTTCGAGGTGATGGAGAGTTCCGCGAATCCCATGGCACCAGTATATTCACCTTTTGTTCTCATTTGGAGTCCTCCGGCACCACCGCGTCGAAGACCAAAAACGCGCGAAACGCGCCCGCCATTTGCCGCATTCGCCGGATATCCGGCCGGGACACGCGGCAACGAGACGTCACGAGAACCCGATGTCAGAGACACTCAGCCAGATCCTCGAGATCGTCCTGGCCCCCTTCCGCCACTTCACCAACCCGAGCGACCGGCTGAGCTATGTCTACCTCGCCACGGCCCTCATGGTGGCGATCATCGTCTACATCGTGAACCAGGCCCGCGAAGGCAGGCTGAACGCCGGCGGGCTCGTCCGGTGGCTCCTGCCGAGGGAGGTGCTGATGCACCCCTCCTGCCAGGCGGATTTCGCGTATTTCTTCGTGGTGCGCATCCTGCGCGCGGCGGTCTACGGCTCGGTCGTCGTCTCCTCGGCGGCGGTCTCGGCGATGACCGTCTCGGGGCTGACGTCGCTACTCGGGCCCTCCGCGCCGACGGTCGAGCCGAACATCTGGGTCTCCATCGCCGTCACGCTGACGATCGTGCTCGTCCTCGATTTCGTGCTGTGGTTCATGCACTACGTGTACCACGTGGTGCCGTTCCTATGGGACTACCACAAGGTCCACCACTCGGCCGAGGTCATGACCCCGATCACCGCCGCGCGGATGCATCCGGTCGAGGAGATCTCGAACATGTCGGTGGCCGGGGTGATCATCGGCACCGTCTACGGGGCGTTCACCTATTTCCTCGGCCCCGCGGCGATCCAGCTCACGCTGCTCGAGGTGAACATCTTCCTCGCGGCCTTCTTCCTCGCCGCCTTCAACCTCCGCCACAGCCATGTCTGGGTGCGCTACCCCGTGTGGCTCCAGCACATCCTCGTCTGTCCCGCGCAGCACCACATCCACCACTCCACCGCGCGCCACCACTGGGACAAGAACATGGGCTTCATCTTCGCCTTCTGGGACTGGGCGGCCGGCACGCTCTACACCCCGAAGGAGAAGGAGGAGCTGACCTACGGCCTCGGTACCGAGGAGGACGGCGGCGAATGGCACAGCGTGCGCGCGCTGATGTTCCGTCCCTTCCAGCACAGCGCCGACCGGATCCGGGCGCATTTCGCCACCCGGCGGGCGCGCTGAGATCAGCGCAGGCGGCGGATGACCTGGCGCAGCTCCGCCTCGTCGGGGTCATCGAACCAGAAGCCGCCGCAGGGATCGGACTCGAGCGCGTAGTCGTCTTCCGCGTCCCGGCGCAGGAAGTAGAGGCCGCGGTCGTCGAGGCTGTCGCCGCCGCACCAGGCGGTGATGCAGCTCACCTCCACCGTGACATCGAGGCTGCGAGCCGCGTTGAAGCCGGACGATGTCGCGAGATGCCCCTCGAACCGCGCCGGGAAGCTGTAGCCGACCCGCGCGTTCGGATCGTTCGTCGCGGGGCCGCCGGGCACGTTCAGCCCTGTCCGCGCAAGGCTGCCGAGGCCGACCACGAAGGTCTCGGCGCGGGAATGGGCGCGGTCGAAGCTGTCGCCCACCTCGGGCCGCAGGCAGCTCAGCGCGGCGGCGGTGACGACGTCGGCGATGCCGCGCACCTGGTTGGTCAGGTTGGTCGCCATCATGTTCACGTTGTCGGTCAGGTCTTTCCAGGTGCCGGCGACGCCTTTCACGTTGGCCTGGCCGCCCAGTTTGCCGTCGGTGCCCACCTCGCGGGCGACGCGCGACACTTCCGAGGCGAAGGAGTTCAGCTGGTCCACCATGGTGTTGATGGTGTCCTTCAGCTCGGCGATCTCGCCCTTCACGTCCACGGTGATCTTTTTCGACAGGTCGCCGCGCGCCACCGCGGTGGTCACCTCGGCGATGTTGCGCACC
>NZ_JBQLZP010000694.1:0-1172 GCF_052168335.1 Roseicyclus sp.
GGCGGGCCTGCCGCGCCCCGCGCCGCGCGACGCCTTCCCCCTCGTCCTCCGCCGGAAGCGGGGTGGCGAGGCGGCGGAGACCTTCGCGCGATGGCTCCTCGCCCATGGCGCGGTGGCGGCGCCGGATCAGCCCCCGGTGGCCTCGGCCAGGTAGTCCGCCGCCAGCGCGGCCGTCGCGATCCTCGGATAGTCGCGCTCGGGGATGTCGACGCCGAGGCGCTGGTGCAGCGCCGAGACGAGGTTCAGCACGTCCATCGAGTCGAGCTCGAGATCGTCCTGGATGTGGTCGTCATCGCCCACGGTGGCGGGGTCGATGTCGGGGGCGACGCGGGTCAGCTCCTCGAGGAAGATCGCGCGGCAGTCGGCGGCTTTCATGGTCCCTCCGGGGTTGCGACGTGCCGCTCGAAGGCGGCGATGAAGCGGGCGACCTGGCGTCCGTCGCTGACGCGGTGATCGGCCGAGACGGTCATGGTGACGACGTGGCGCGGCACCACCGCGCCCGCGACGACCCAGGGCCGCAGGTGCGGCGCGCCGAGGCCCACGAGCGCCACCTGCGGCGGGAAGATCACGCCGGTCATCGCCTCGGCCCCCGTCTCGCCGAGGCTGGAGACGGTGATCGTCCCCTCCGTCATCTCCGAGGCGCGAAGCCGCCCGGCACGGGCGCGGGTGACGAGGTCGCGCATCCCCGCCATGATCTCGGGAAGCGTCATGGCGCCGGCGTCCATCAGCGCGGGCGCGACCAGCCCGCCGCCCCGGAGCGCGATGGCGACGCCGGTATTGACCCGAGCCGAGGGCACGAAGCCCGTCTCCTCGAGGTAATGGCCGTTCATCGCGCGCACCTCGGCGGCCGCGAGGCTGGCCGCACGCACGAAGACCGCGCCGAGGAGGATGCGCGCGTCGGGCGGCATGCCCTCGTTCCGCGCCTCGAGAAAGCGGATCGCGGGCTCCACGTCGATGGTCTCGGAGAGGTAGAAATGCGGGATCGTGCGCTTGGCCCGCGCCATGGCGGCGGCGATGGCCTTGCGCATCTCCTCGAGGGGCGAGGCCTTGGCCTTCGGGCGGTCGGGGGCCGCGTGCTCCACGTCGGCGAGCAGGATGGCGCCGCCGGGGCCGCTGCCCCGGAGCGCGGCGATGTCGACGCCGAGGCGGTCGGCGAGCTGCCGCGCGGCGGG
>NZ_JBQLZP010000695.1:0-14066 GCF_052168335.1 Roseicyclus sp.
CTCGCGCAGGCGCGCCTGATGCTTCTGCAGGGCCGCTACGACCGGCTCGCGCTGATGCGGGGCAAGGGCGCGGCGCGGGCGCTGCTCGGCGCGGCGCGCGCCGCCAACCCCGATTGCGTGATGGTCGACCTCCGCTCCATGCGGTCGCGGACCGTCTCGGGGCCGAGCCGCGACGCCGGGCTGTTCACTCCAGCGACGTGAGCATCGGCCAGAGCGAGGCCACCAGCAGGACCGCCATCGTCACGTTGAAGACGCGCAGCCGCCCCGGCGCCTCGAGCCAGCGGCGCACCTGCGTGCCGCCCCAGGCCCAGACCGTGACCGAGGGCAGGTTCACCGCGGCGAAGACCAGCGCCACGAGGACGGGCCCGAGCAGCGGCGCGTCGGCAGGCGCGTAGTTCGTCTGCGCGTAGATCGCCATGTACCAGGCCTTGGGGTTCACCCACTGGAACGCGGCCGCCTGAAGGAAGGTGAACGGGCGGCCCGTCGCCTCGGCCCTGCCCGGCGGCGCGGCGTTCGCGATCTTCCAGGCGAGCCACAGGAGATAGGCCGCGCTCAGCACCATGAGCGCGGTGCGGAGCCAGGGCAGGGCGGCGAAGAGCCCGAGCAGCCCGAGGCCCACCAGCGCCACCATCACCGCGTGCCCGACGGAAATGCCAAGCATGTGCGGCACCGTCCGCCTCAGCCCGAAATTCGCGCCCGAGGCGAGCAGCATGATGTTGTTCGGCCCCGGCGTGACCGAGGAGGCGAAGGCGAAGACGGCAAGGGCGGCGAGGATGTCGGGCGTCATGGGCCGCAATCTGGGCGACAAACCGCGAAATGAAATTGCAAAATCGTGGGATTCGGCTCAGATTGCGCAATACATGACCGAGATCGACGAGAAGGACCGCCAGATATTGCGCGTCCTCGTGGAGGACGGACGGATCAGCAATCTCGCGCTGGCCGAGCGCGTGGCGCTGAGCCCCTCGGCGACGCTGCGCCGGGTGCAGGCGCTCGAGGCCGCGGGCGTGATCGCGGGCTACCGTGCCGTGCTCGACCCCGCGCGGATGGGGGTGGGCTTCCTCGCCTACATGACCGTCGGCCTCTCGACGCACACGAAGGCGGCGCAGGAGGCCTTCGAGCGCGCGATGCGCGCCGCGCCCGAGGTGCGGGAGTGCCATAACGTGACGGGGACGGTCGAATACCTCCTGCGCGTCGAGGCGGCGGACCTGCCGGCCTACAAGCGCTTCCACACCGACATCCTCGGGGCGCTGCCGCAGCTCGCGACGATCACCACCTATGTGGTGATGGGCTCGCCCAAGGATGAACGGGGGTAGGAGAAAATTGGCGGCGATGCTCAAGGGAGGAGGAGAGCACCGCCGCCAGAACTCGACGCCATAAGGGAGGAGGAGGCGCCGAATTTGGTGTGGCGGCGGACCCAAGGGAGGAGGAGGGTCCACCGCCTGCAGTCACGGCCCCGAGGGAGGAGGAGGGGCCGTTCCCGTGACCCGGCCCCGCGGCCGGGTATTCTGGCGGATGCATCCCGAGGGAGGAGGGGGATGCACCCGCAATTCCCGGGGCCCGAAGGGAGGAGGAGGGCCGCGGGAAATCCTTGTCTCAGTCCACCTTGCCGTAGACCGCTTCGAATGCCGCCTGGCGCAGCATGCTGCGGTTCAGGCCCAGATCGGCGAGTTCGCGGGCGGACAGAGCTTGCAGCTCGTCCAGCGTCCGGCGATACAGCCGCCATGCTGTCCAGGCCTCGGCGGCCTGCTTGCCCATCTCGGCGAAACGTCCGCCGATGGAGAGGCTTGTGGTCCTCTTGCTCGATACGTAAGCCATGTCGTCCTCAAATCTTGCTGCGCGGGTCGGCCCGTTCCGGGACCAGTCGCGAGTGGGAGTGTTCTTCCTCCCCGTTGAGACGAGTAGATAGGGAAATGCTGCGGGTGCACAATAACCGAGCCCTCAATGCTGCCATGCAGAAATTGCATGGGTCGGGCGCCCTTGCGGCGACAGCACCGAAAGCGCTTTGGACGTGATCGCCGGCGGCGCCTTCAAGGATGCGCAGTTCTCGCGCTTCTTTCTGGGCGTCTTCTTCGCCGTGCAGGCGATCTGGGTGCAGCGCGTGACGCTGTCCTGGCTCGCGTGGGAGCGGACGGGCTCGGCCGGGTTCGTGGGGTTCGTCGCGGCCCTCAGCCTCGCGCCCACCATCGTCGCGGGGCCGGTTTTCGGCGTCATGGCCGACCGGGTGAACATCCGCCGGGCGGCGCTGGCGACCAACGGGCTGATGGCGGCGATTCTCGCCACGCTCGCCGTGTCGCTGCCCTTCGTGGGCGCCTGGGGCATCGCGGCGGCGGCGCTCGCCATCGGCCTCGTCTCCTCGGCGCATCATCCCGTGCGCATGTCGCTCGGCCCCCGGCTCGTGGCGCGGGACCTGGTGCAGCACGTCGTCTCGGTCACGGCGCTGAACTTCAACCTCGCGCGGCTCGTGGCGCCGGTCCTCGCCGGGTGGATGATCGCGGGCTTCGGGGCGGGGTTCGCGCTCTGGGTGGCGGTCGCCTGCTATGTGCCCATGCTCCTCGTGCTGCCCTCGCTCCGTCCGCGCGAGCTGCCGCCGCGGGCGCGGGCGCCCTGGGCGACGGAGCTGCGCGAGGGTGTGCGCTTCGCGCTCGACGCGCCGCTGATCCGCGAGGCGCTGCTGCTCACGCTGGTCTTCGCGACGCTGGTGCGCGGCGCGCTCGAGGTGCTGCCGGTGCTGGCCGACGGTGCCTTCGGACAGGGGGCGGCGGGCCTCGGCATGCTGACGGCGGCGGCGGGCGCGGGCGCGGTCCTTGCGGCCTCGGTCAAGTTCCTCGGCTTCGCGGCCTTCGGCGCGCGCATCCCGCCCGCCGTCATCGGGGCGAGCTTCGCGGGCTTTCTCGCCATGGTCGGCATGGGCCTCGCCCCCGCCTGGCCGCTGGCGCTGGCCGCCACCTCCGCGGCGGGTTTCTGCGCGACGTGGTGCGGGGTCAGCCTCCAGGCCGCGATCCAGACCGACCTGCCGGACGATTATCGCGGCCGGGTCATGAGCCTCTGGACGGTCGTGGGCTTCGGCACGGTCGCCCTCGGCGCGGCGCTGATCGGGGGGCTGGCCGAGGTCATGGGGATCGGCCTCGCGCTGGCGGTCGCGGGCGGCCTGGGGGTCGTCCTGCTGGCGGCGTGGCGGCTGGGGGGTGCACGCGCCTGAAACTTGGCATATCTGGCGGGGAAACCCGTCGCGTGCGCAAGGAAGGACCGGACATGACGCAGCCCACCCGCGAGACCATCCTCGAGGCGCTCTCCACCCTGGGCCTGCCGGACGGCGGCGACGTGGTCAGCCGCGACATGGTGCGCGCGCTCAGCGTGCAGGGCGGGCGGGTCTCGTTCATCCTCGAGGCGGACAGCCCCGAGGCGGGCCGGAGGATGGAGCCCGTGCGCCTCGCCGCCGAGCAGGTGGTGCGGCGCATCCCGGGCGTGGAGCAGGTGACGGTCGCGCTGACGGCGCACGGTCCCGCCGCCAAGGCGCCGCCGCCGCGCGCGCCGGCGGGCGAGCCGCCGAGCCTCCAGATCGGGGGGCACATGAAGCCGCAGCAGGGCTCGATGAAACCCTCGGGCGTGCGCCACATCATCGGCATCGGCTCGGGCAAGGGGGGCGTGGGCAAGTCCACCGTCGCCTCGAACCTCGCCGTGGCGCTGGCCCGCCAGGGCCGGCGCGTCGGCCTTCTCGACGCCGACATTTACGGGCCGTCGCAGCCGCGCATGATGGGCGTGAACAAGCGCCCCTCCTCGCCCGACGGCAAGACGATCATCCCGCTCAAGGCGCATGGCGTCACCTGCATGTCGATCGGCTTCATGCTGCCCGAGGAGAAGGCCGTGGTCTGGCGCGGGCCGATGCTGATGGGCGCGCTCCAGCAGATGCTGACGCAGGTGGAGTGGGGGGAGCTCGACATCCTCCTCGTCGACCTGCCTCCCGGAACGGGCGACGTGGCCATGACGCTCTGCCAGCGCTCGGAGGTGACGGGGGCGATCGTGGTCTCCACGCCGCAGGACGTGGCGCTCCTCGATGCGCGCAAGGCGCTCAACATGTTCGAGCTCCTGAAAACGCCGGTTCTGGGCCTGATCGAGAACATGGGCGTCTATCACTGCCCCAAGTGCGGCCACGAGGAGCATATCTTCGGCCAGGGCGGCGTGAAGGCCGAGGCCGACCGGCTGGGCCTGCCCTTCCTCGGCTCGCTGCCCATCGACCTCGAGACGCGGATCGCGGGCGACGCGGGCACGCCCGTCGCCGCCGGGGACGGCCCCATGGCCGAGGCCTATGCCGCGCTCGCCCGCCGCTTCATCGCGGGCGGGATGGCCTGAACCGAGGCTTCCTGACCGGCCGCGTGGGGTGATTCGTCCCCCTCGGAGGGCGTGAAAGGCCCGTTTCGGGTGTTCCGCCCGGATTTTTTCGCCATTTTCTTCCACGGCTGGGGAATTCTCTCCCACGGCCGCTGTGGCCCCATATCTTGCGGCCTTTTCGCCCCTATCCACCACTCCTCGCCATTGCGGGACCATGCGGACCCATGGGGCGGGCGTGTTCCCTGCGGACTTTGGCGCTCGGTGGCGGAAATTCCCGAAAAAAGGTGTTGATTGGGAGAAATTCCCGTGGCACATCTTGTTCATCGGCAAACGAGATCGAAAGACGGGCCGCAAAGGCCCGCACCAAAAACAAAAAACGGCAGTTTCATACAGGCAATCTCGAACGCCAGAACAAAGAGATCCGGCGCGCAAGCGAGCAGACATCCCCCCAGGTGGCCTGCGCAGTCGGACACCCAGCGATGGGACGAGGGCGGCGGATTGAGCAGTGGCAGCTTGCTCAATCCGCCGTTTCCGTTCCCGGAGCCCGAATAAGGCCGAAAAACGGCGAAAAGAAGGCGCCATGGAAGGCGAACGCACGTGGAGAGCAGGTTTCAGGGCGAAAGCCTGAACAAACTGGACGGGAAAGGCCGGATCTCGCTTCCGGCCAAGTTCCGTCGTGCGCTCCAGGCCGGCGACAGCCGCTGCGGTCCCGGCGGCGCCGCGCGCCTCTACATCGCCTACGGAAACCCCACGACCGATTTCGTCGAGTGCCTGTCGGGCGACTACTACGACGACCTCGTGGCGCGCATCGAGGCGATGGACGACGGCGAGGAGGAGCGCGAGCTCCTCGAATATCTCTACTTCGTGAAGTGCGACGAGGTCGGCGTGGACGATACCGGCCGTTTCGTCCTGCCGCCCGCGGCCCGCGACAAGCTCGACCTCGACGGCGAGGCGCTGTTCCAGGGCAAGGGGCAGAAGTTCCACATCCTGAAGCCGGCAGACGGGGAGGCCGCCGACGCCAGGGCCCTGAAGATGCTGGAGAAACTCAGTGGCGGAAAAGAATTCTTCAATCCCGTGTCGCTTGCCAACCGGAAGCGCGCCGCTCTGGCCGACGCCGATGACGCATGACGGGCTCCGGGGCGGAAACACCGCATGCGCCGGTCCTTCTTGGGCCGCTCCTGAGGGCCGTCGCCCCGATTTCTGGCGTGTGGCTCGATGGAACCTTCGGCGCTGGTGGCTACGCCCGTGGATTGCTTGAGGCGGGGGCGGATGTCGTGATCGGGGTGGACCGCGACCCGCTCGCCTTCGAGATGGCCGCGCCCTGGGCCGGGGCGTGGGGGGATCGGCTGATCCTCGTTCGCGGCACCTTCTCCGAACTCGACGCGCATGCGGCGCAGGCGGGGCATCCCGCGCTCGACGGCGTGACGCTCGATCTGGGCGTCTCCTCGATGCAGCTCGACCGGGCCGAGCGTGGCTTCTCCTTCCTGCGCGACGGGCCGCTCGACATGCGGATGGGGCAGGCGGGGCTTTCCGCCGAGGACATCGTCAACGACGCGCCCGAGGCGCTCCTGGCCGACATCCTCTTCCACTACGGCGAGGAGCGGGCCGCGCGCCGCATCGCGCGCGCCATCGTCGCCGAGCGCGCGAAGGGTCGGATCGTCTCCACGCTCCAACTGGCGGGAATCGTTGAATCCTGCCTGCCGCGCAAGAAGCCGGGGCAGAGCCATCCCGCGACGCGGAGCTTCCAGGCGATCCGCATCGCGGTGAACGACGAACTGGGCCAGCTCGCGGAGGCGCTGGCCGCCGCCGAGCGCGCCCTGAAGCCCGGCGGCAGGCTCGCCGTGGTGACATTCCATTCGATCGAAGACCGGATCGTGAAGAGGTACCTCGCGGAGCGCGCCTCGGCCGGTGGCAGTGGTTCACGCCACGCACCGGCCGAGGCGCAACGTGAGCCGGGCTTCGTGCTGACGCCGAAGAAGGCGATCGCCGCCGACGAGGACGAGGTGGCCGGCAACCCGCGCGCCCGCTCCGCGAAGCTGCGCGTGGCGACGCGGACGGAGGCGCCCGCCGCGCCCGTCGATCCCGCGCGCCTCGGCCTGCCGCAGGTGGGGGGGCTTCACTGATGCGCGGCTTTCCCCTGTTTCTCGCGGCGCTCGCCGTCATCGGCCTCGGCTACTGGGCCTATCACCAGACGATCCTGACGCAGGAGACGATCCGCGAGGTCGAGCGTCTGCAGGCCGGGATCGGCGCCGAGCGCGAGCGCCTCGCCGTGCTGCGCGCCGAATGGGCCTATCTCAACCGGCCCGACCGCCTGCGCGAGCTCGCCGACTTCAACTTCGACCGGCTCGGCCTCCTGCCGATGGTGCCCGAGCAGTTCGGCCTTCTGGCCGAGTTGCCCATGCCGCGACCGCCCGAGGAGATCGCGGACGACGACCTCCTCCTCGGCAGCGCCTCGACCGCGGAGGGTCAGGCGCCGTGATCCGCACGCCCCTCCGCCCGCTCGCCCGCGTGATCGAGGCTCGCCAGAAGGGCGAGAACCCCGATGCGATCGAGCGCGAGAACCTGCGCCTCCGCCACGAGGCGCAGCGCGACCGGATGCGGGTGCGCGCAGAAAGCCGCCTCCTCCTCGTCGCGATCTGCTTTCTGATGGGGTTCGGCGCGGTCGGCACCAAGATGGCGGCGCTCGCCACGTCCGAGGCGGAGGAGCCGCGCGTCGCCGTCTCCGGCAGCTCGATCCTGAACACCCGCGCCGACATCGTGGACCGGCAGGGGCGGGTGCTGGCGACCAACTTCGCGACGAACGCGCTCTATGCCCACCCGCACGAGATCGTCGATCCGCGCGCCGCCGCCGACGGGCTCGCCGCGATCTTTCCCGACCTCGACGCCGAGGCGCTCCATCGCCGCTTCACCTCGGATAGCCGCTTCATCTGGCTCCGCCGCTACATCTCGCCCGAGCAGGAGCAACTGGTCCACGACCTCGGCGAGCCCGGCCTGCTCTTCGGGCCGCGCGAGATGCGGCTCTACCCGAACGGCGCGGTCGCGGCGCATGTGCTGGGCGGCGCGGGCTTCGGGCAGGAGGCGGTGAACGCCGCCGAGATCGTCGGCGTCGCGGGCGTCGAGGCGCGTTTCGACGACATCCTGCGCGACCCCGCACGCGACGGGCCGCTGGAACTGTCGCTCGACCTGACGGTGCAGGCCGCGGTCGAGGAGGTTCTGGCTGGCGGCATGGCGCTGATGAACGCGTCCGCCGCCTCGGCCGTCCTGATGCATGCCGAGACGGGCGAGATCGTCGCGATGGCGAGCCTGCCGGACTTCGACCCGAACGCCCGGCCCCGCCCGCTGACGGAGGGCGACCAGGGCGACAGCCCGCTCTTCAACCGCGCGCTTCAGGGCGTCTACGAACTCGGCTCGGTCTTCAAGACCTTCACCGTCGCGCAGGCGCTGGAGGAGGGGCTGGTCGATCTCGACGACGTGCTCGACACCCGCGGGCCGATGCGGATCTCGCGCTTCTCGATCACGGACTTCCGCAGCCGCGGGCCCGAGCAGAGCGTCTTCGAGATCTTCACCCATTCCTCGAACATCGGCACCGCGCGGATCGCGCAGCTGATCGGCGGCGAGCGGCAGCGCGCCTTCCTCGACCGGTTGGGTCTGCTGGAACCCACGCGTCTCGAGATGGTCGAGGCGCCGAGCGGCCGGCCGCTCTTTCCCGACCGCTGGGGCGAGGTCTCGACGCTGACGATCTCCTACGGCCACGGCATCTCCACCTCGCCGGTGCACCTGGCGGCGGCCTATGCCGCGATGGTCAACGGCGGCACGCTGGTGACGCCCACGCTTCTCCGCCGGACGGGACCGATGGAGCCCGGCGCGCGCGTCATCTCGCCCGAGACGAGCGCGCTGATGCGCGGCCTCCTGCGCGCCACCGTGACGGAGGGCACGGCGAGCTTCGGCGAGGTCGAGGGCTACGCCGTCGGCGGCAAGACCGGCTCGGCCGAGATGCCGCGCACCCGCGGCGGCGGCTACTACGAGGACCGCAACATCAATACCTTCGCGGCCGTCTTTCCCGCGCACGACCCCGAATACGTGCTGGTGACGACGCTCTACGAGCCGACCGAGACCTCGGGCCCCGAGCCGCGCCGCACCGCTGGCTGGACCACCGTTCCCGTCGCCGCCGAGGTGATCCGGCGGGTCGCGCCCCTCCTCGGTCTCCGGCCCGAGATTGAACCCGCCCCCGAAGTTCAGCTATCCAGCAGTTCGAACTGACCGCGGGGGGCGCGGTCGGCCCCCGGAGTGCCGCATGACGACGACCGGAAAGACGCTCTCGCAACTGGGACTGCCGGTGCAGGGCGGCGCGGACGTCACCGTGACGGGCCTCGCCATCGACAGCCGCAAGGTCGGGCGCGGGACGCTCTTCGCGGCGCTTCCCGGCACGCGCGTCCACGGCGCGACCTTCATCGCCAAGGCGCTGGCCGACGGGGCCGCCGCGGTCCTGACCGACCGCGAGGGCGCCGCGCTGGCCGCCGGGGCGCTGGGCGAGAGCGGCGCCGCGCTGATCGTGGCCGAGGACGCGCGCGCGACGCTGGCCCATGCCGCCGCGCTCTGGTTCGGGCCGGGGCCCGAGACGCTGGTGGCCGTCACCGGGACCAACGGCAAGACCAGCGTGGCGAGCTTCACGCGCCAGATCTGGGAGCTTCTGGGCCACCGCGCGGTCAACGTCGGCACGACAGGGGTGGAGGGCAGCTTTTCCGCCCCCGGCGTCCACACCACGCCCGACGCGCTGACGCTCCAGTCGCTGCTGGCGCGGATCAAGGCCGACGGGATCGACCGCGTGGCGATGGAGGCCTCGTCCCACGGGCTCGACCAGCGGCGGATGGAGGCGGTCGAGCCCTGCGCCGCCGCCTTCACCAACCTCACGCAGGACCACCTCGACTACCACGGCACGATGGAGGCCTATTTCGAGGCCAAGCTCCGCCTCTTCACCGAGCTCCTGCCCGAGGAGGGCGTGGCCGTCGTGAACGTCGACGACCCCTACGGCCAGCGCGTCGCCGACATCGTCGAGGCGCGCGGCTCGGAGGTGATCGGCGTCGCGCAATACGCCGAGGCGGCGGAGCTGAAGATCGCCGGGCGGCGGCTGGACGAGAGGGGTCAGGACCTCCTCGTGCAGGCCTGGGGGCGCCCGGTGCGCCTGCGCCTGCCGCTCATCGGCGCCTTCCAGGCGATGAACGTGCTGACGGCGGCGGGCCTCGCCATCGCCGCCGGGGAGGAGCCGGACGCCGTCTTCGGCGTCCTGTCGCGGCTGACCGGCGTGCGGGGGCGGATGCAGCTTGCGGGCGTGCGGGCGAACGGCGCGCCGGTCTATGTCGACTACGCGCACACGCCCGACGCGCTGGAGAACGCGCTGAAGGCGCTCCGGCCCCATGTCCTCGGCCGTCTCCACGTCGTCTTCGGGGCGGGCGGCGACCGCGACCGGGGCAAGCGCCCGCTCATGGGGCAGGCGGCGGCGGCCCACGCGGACGTGGTGATCGTGACCGACGACAACCCCCGCTCGGAGGACCCCGCCACGATCCGCGCCGCGATCCTCCAGGGCTGCCCCGAGGCGACCGAGGTGGGCGACCGGGCCGAGGCGATCCTGCGCGCGGTCGATGCGCTCGAGGCGGGCGACGCGCTGCTGATCGCGGGCAAGGGGCACGAGACGGGGCAGCAGGTGGGCGACGTGGTCTATCCCTTCGACGACGTGGAACAGGCGAGCGTGGCGGTCGCCGCGCTGGAGGGCAAGGCATGAGGGCGACGCTCTGGACATCGGCCGAGGCCGAGGCCGCGACGGGCGGCAAGGCGGGCGGCGCCTGGGAGGCGCAGGGCGTCTCCATCGACAGCCGGACGGTGGCGCCGGGCGACCTCTTCGTGGCGCTCGCCGCCGCGCGGGACGGGCACGACTTCGTCGCCGACGCGCTGGCGAAGGGCGCGGCGGCGGCGATGGTGTCGCGCGTGCCGGAGGGGCTGGACCCCGCGCGCCTCCTGATCGTGGAGGATGTGCTCGGCGCGCTCGTCGCGCTCGGCGGCGCGGCCCGGGCGCGGACGGGGGCGAAGGTCATCGCCGTCACGGGCTCGGTCGGAAAGACCACCGTGAAGGAGATGCTGCGTGCCGCCCTGTCCCCGCAGGGCCGAACCCACGCGGCCGAGGCGAGCTACAACAACCATTGGGGCGTGCCGCTGACGCTGGCGCGGATGCCCGCCGACACCGAGTTCGCCGTCATCGAGATCGGCATGAACCATCCCGGCGAGATCGCGCCGCTCGCGCGCATGGCGCGCCCCGACGTGGCCATCGTCACCACGGTCGCGCCCGCGCATCTCGAGGCCTTCGGCGTGATCGAGGGCATCGCGCACGAGAAGGCCTCGATCTACGAGGGGCTCGCCCCGGGCGGCATCGCGCTCGCCCATGCCGATGTCGAGACGGCGCCGATCCTCTTCGACAAGGCCCGCGCCGTCGGCGCGCGCCTGATCCGCTTCGGCGAGGCGGAGGGGGCGGAGATGCGCCTGACCGAGGTGCGTCTCTCGGACACGAGCACGGTCGTCCGCGCGCGGATGGCGGGGGAGGAGCGTCTCTTCAAGCTCGCCGTGCCGGGTCGGCACCAGGCGATGAACGCGCTCATCGCGCTCTCGGCCTGCGAGGCGGTCGGCGCCGATGTGGCGGAGGCGGCGATCGCGCTCGCCAACTGGTCGCCGCCCTCGGGGCGGGGCACGCGCGAGCGGATCGACCTCGGCCGGACGGGCGAGATCGTGATCGAGCTGATCGACGACGCCTTCAACGCCAATCCCGCCTCGCTCGCCGCGGGGCTCGACGTGCTGGCCGCCGCCGAGCCCGAGGGCGGCGGGCGGCGCGTCGCGGTCCTCGGCGACATGCTGGAACTCGGCCCCGAGGCGCCCGAGATCCACGCCGGCATCGCCGACCTGCCCGCCATGGCGCGGATCGACGTGGTCCACACCGCGGGCCCGCTGATGGAGCACCTGCACCTCGCGCTGCCGGCCTCGCGCCGGGGCCGTCACGGCGAGGACGCGGCCGAGCTGGCCCGCCTCCTGCCGCGCGACCTGCGCATGGGCGACGTCGTGCTCGTGAAGGGCTCCAAGGGGAGCCGCGTGTCAGGCGTGGTTGACGCGCTGAGGAAACTCGGGCAAGCGAGGCCCGGCAATTCCCGAGGGTCCCTCTGAATGCTGTTCTGGCTGAGCGAGCTGTCCGATGGCGGCGATTTCTTCAATCTTTTCCGCTACATCACGTTTCGCGCCGGGGGCGCCTTCTTCACCGCGCTGATCTTCGGCTTCCTCTTCGGGCGTCCGCTGATCAACGCGCTCCGGCGCAAGTACGCGGCCGGCCAGCCGATCCGCGAGGACGGCCCGGCGCATCACATCGCGACCAAGGCCGGCACGCCGACGATGGGGGGGCTGCTCATCCTCGCGGCGCTGACGCTCTCGACGCTGATGTGGGCGCGGCTCGACAACCCCTATGTCTGGATGGTCCTCGGCGTGACGGTGGCCTTCGGGCTCCTCGGCTTCTCCGACGACTGGGCCAAGGTCAGCCGGCGCAGCTCCAAGGGCGTGTCGGGCAAGGTGCGGCTGGCCATCGGCTTCGCCATCGCCGCCGTCGCGGCCGTCGCGGCCACCTACGTGCACCCGGCCGAGCTGTCCTCGCAGCTTGCCGTGCCGGTTTTCAAGGATGTGCTCTTCAACCTCGGCTGGGTCTTCATCCCCTTCGCCATGTTCGTGATCGTGGGTTCGGCCAACGCGGTGAACCTGACGGACGGTCTCGACGGGCTCGCCATCATGCCGGTGATGATCGCGGCCGGGACGCTCGGCGTGATCGCCTACGCGGTGGGCCGGGTCGACTTCACCGAGTACCTCGACGTCCACTACGTGCCGGGAACGGGCGAGCTCCTGATCTTCACCGCCGGGCTCATCGGCGGGGGCCTCGGCTTCCTGTGGTACAACGCGCCGCCCGCCGCCGTCTTCATGGGCGACACCGGCAGCCTCGCGCTCGGCGGGGCGCTCGGCGCCATCGCGGTGGCGACCAAGCACGAGATCGTGCTGGCCATCGTCGGCGGCCTCTTCGTGGCCGAGGCGGTCAGCGTGATCGTGCAGGTCGCCTACTTCAAGGCCACCGGCAAGCGCGTCTTCCTGATGGCGCCGATCCACCACCATTTCGAGAAGAAGGGCTGGGCCGAGCCGCAGGTGGTGATCCGCTTCTGGATCATCTCGCTGATCCTCGCGCTGATCGGGCTGGCCACGCTCAAGCTCCGCTGATGCCGCCGGTCCGCGACCGGTCCGCGATGATCCGGGGCATGGCCCCGGTGCGGCGCGAGGGGGCCTATGTCTTCGCGACGCTGCCCGCCGCGCCAGAGGGCGCCATCGCCACCTTCGCCGAGGCCGAGGGCCTGTCGGTGATCCTGCCGCTCGAGGCGGCGCGGGAGGCGGGTCTCGACGTGTCGCTGCCCATGGCCTGCCTCACGCTCACCGTGCATTCCGCGCTCGACGGCGTGGGCCTGACGGCCGCCGTCGCGGGCGCGCTGGCCGGGGCGGGCATCCCCTGCAACATGGTCGCGGCCTTCCGCCACGACCACGCCTTCATCCCCGAGGACCGCGCGGAGGAGGCGCTGGCGATCCTCCACGCCCTGTCGCGGTCGGAGGGATGAGCGGGAAGCTGATCCTGCTCACCGGCTGCTCGGGCGGGGGGAAGTCGACGCTGCTCGCGGCCCTCGCCGGACGCGGCTTCGCCACCGTGGAGGAGCCGGGCCGCCGGGTGATCCGGGCGGGCGGGCCGACGCCGTGGGACGACCTGCCCGGCTTTCTGCGCGCCTGCCTCGACCTCGCGGAGGCCGATCTTGCGCGCGCGGCCGGATACGCGGGGCCGGTCTTCTTCGACCGCGGCGCGATCGACGCGGTCTCGGGCCTCGATGAGCTGGGCGCGCCCGTGCCCGCCGCGCCGCTCTCGCGCTGCCGCTACGACGCGGCGCTGCTCGCGCCACCCTGGCCCGAGCTCTTCGGCCAGGATGCGGAGCGTCGCCACGGCTGGGACGCGGCAGTGGCGGAATACGACCGGCTCGCGCGCGATCTGCCGCGCTACGGATACGCGCCCCGCCTCCTGCCGCGCGCCCCGGTGGCGGAGCGCGCGGACTGGGTGGAGGCCTGGCTTCAGGACCGCGCCGCCCCGTAGGTGATCCGCCGCAGGACCGCCTCGAACGGCCCGGTGCGGAAGACCCGGAGCCAGAGGCGGAGGATCAGGTCCACGGTGAAAGCCACGAGGATCGCGAGGGCCACCAGCTCCGCCAGCCCGAACCGGCCGTGGAGGCCGAGACCGATGCCGTTGAAGATCAGCCCCGCGACGATGCCCTGCAGGATGTAGCCCGAGAGCGAGGCGCGCCCCATGCCGGGATCGCCCGCGCGCCCCGTCCGCGCGAGGCGCACCGTCGCCCAGAGGTAGACCGAGGCGAGCGCCGGGCTGCCGAGCGCGAGGCAGGCCCATCCGGCGGCCGAGACCCAGGGCTGGAGGCCGGTCGACGTCGCCGCGGCGGCATAGGCGGCGTTCGCGGGCACCGCCACGAGGAGGAGCCAGGGGATCGCGCGCTCGACGCGGGCGAAGGCGGCGCTCCCCGGCTCGAGAAAGCCGTGGCGATGGGCCAGAAGCCCGAGCGCGAAGGCCCCGAGCGCCAGCGGCCCGTTGAAGAGGAGGACGGCGGGGAAGGCGAGCGTCC
>NZ_JBQLZP010000696.1:0-4555 GCF_052168335.1 Roseicyclus sp.
CCTGCGCCGCACGCAGGCCGAGCTTGTGCAGGCCGGCAAGCTCGCCGCCCTCGGCCAGATGTCGGCGGCCCTCAGCCACGAGTTCAACCAGCCGCTCGCCGCCGTGAAGTCCTATGCCGACAACGCCGGAACCTTCCTCGAGCGCGGCCGCATCGACGAGGCGCGCGAGAACGTCGGCCGCATCTCGGCCATGGCCGACCGCATGGCGTCGATCTCGCGGCACCTGCGGAACTTCGCCCGGCGCCCGCTCGACCGGACCGGGCCGGTGCCGCTCGGCGCGGTCATCGGCGACGCGCTGGAGCTGATGCAGGCGCGCATCGCGCGGGACGGCGCCGAGGTCGTCCGCCAGGGCCCCGAGCCCGAGGTCTGGGTGACGGGTGGGCGCGTGCGACTCCAGCAGGTCGTGGTCAACCTTCTCAGCAACGCCCTCGACGCCATGGCGGACAGCGCCGAGAAGCGCATCGACATCACCCTGCGCGAGGATGGCGAGACCTGCGCCATCGAGGTGCGCGACCGCGGCCCCGGCCTCTCGGAGGAGGCGCTGGCGCAGGCCTTCGATCCGTTCTTCACCACCAAGGCGCCGGGGCACGGCCTCGGCCTCGGTCTGTCGATCTCCTACAACATCGTGCGCGACTTCGACGGCAGGCTCTCGGCCGCGAACCACCCCGGGGGCGGCGCGGTCTTCACGGTGACGCTGCGCCGCGCCGCCGCGCCGGGGCTGGCCGCCGAATGAGCGGGACGGGGCCCGGATGCGTCCTCTTCGTGGACGACGAGGAGCACCTGCGCCTCGCCGCCGAGCAGTCGCTGCGCCTCGCCGATCTGGACGTGATCCTCTGCGACCGGGCGGAGGCCGCGCTCGAGCGGCTGGGGCCGGACTTCGCGGGCGTCCTCGTGACCGACATCCGCATGCCGGGAATGGACGGGCTGTCGCTGATGCGCGCGGCGCTGGCGCGCGAGCCGGACCTGCCGGTGATCCTCGTGACCGGGCACGGCGACGTGGACCTTGCCGTGCAGTCGATGCGCGAGGGGGCCTACGACTTTCTCGAAAAGCCCTACGCCCCCGCCCGCCTGACCGAGAGCGTGAACCGCGCGCTCGAGAAGCGGCGCCTGACGCTGGAGAACCTGGCGCTGCGGGCCGCGGCCGGCGCGGCCTCGGGGAGCGATCCCATATCCGCGCGCCTCGCCGGCCAGAGCGCGGTGATGCGCGCGCTCCGCGACCGGCTGCGCGCGGTCGCCGCGACCGAGGCGGACGTGCTGATCGAGGGCGCGACCGGGACCGGAAAGGAGGCCGCAGCCCGCGCCCTCCACGAGGCCAGCGCCCGCGCCGCCCGCCCCTTCGTGCAGGTGAACTGCGCGGCGCTGCCCGAGGGCCTGATCGAGAGCGAGCTCTTCGGCCACGAACCCGGCGCCTTTCCCGGCGCGACACGGCAGCGGTACGGCCGGTTCGAGCACGCACGCGGCGGCACCGTCTTCCTCGACGAGATCGACAGCCTGCCGCTGGCGCTTCAGGCCAAGCTCCTGCACGCGGTGCAGAACCGGCAGGTCACGCGGCTCGGCTCGAACGAGGCGGTCGATCTCGACGTGCGCTTCGTGGCCGCCTCCAAGCGCGATCTCGAGGCCGCCGCCGCCTCGGGCGAGTTCCGCGCCGACCTGCTCTACCGGCTGAACGTGGTGACGATCCGCGTGCCCGGCCTCGACGAACGGCGCGAGGACATCCCGCTCCTGTTCCTGCGCCTCGTCGCGGAGGCCGCGGCGCGGACCGGGCGCGAGCCGCCCGAGGTGGCGGACGCGCTCCTCGCCGATCTCTCGTCGCGGCCCTGGCCCGGCCATGTCCGCGAGCTGCGCAACGCCGCCGAGCGGCACGTCCTCGGCCTCGAACCCGCGGCGCCTGCGCCCGAGACGGACCAGAGCCTCGCCGCGCGCATGGCCGCCCACGAGAAGGCGCTGATCTCGGCGGCGCTGGCCGCCCACGGCGGCAGCGTCAAGGCCACCTACGAGGCGCTCGGCCTCAGCCGCAAGGCGCTCTACGAGAAGATGCAGCGTCACGGCCTCGACCGGATGGACTATCGCCAGGACTGAGCTCTCCGCCCGATGGGTGGAAAAGGTGACAGCCCGGGGCGCGATTTGGGCGCATTCCGACACGTCCCCGCCCCGGACCGCGCGACGTTAGCGCAAACGGCCCTCGCGGCGCTTGCACGCCTGCCCCGGTCTCCGCATGACTTCGCGCCGACGGACAGGGGAGGAGCCCTGCCCGGACGAAGCCGGGCGACCGGCGGGGGGAGGAGATCGACGGGCGCGCCCCTATCGGGGGGTTGCGGACCCCGGCCCTTGCCCTGCCCCGCACCGGCAGAGAAACGCAAGGGAGAGATCCACATGCACATCAGCAAGATCGCCGCGCTGGCGGCCACCACCGCGCTGACCGCCACGGTCGCCATGGCGCAGGACGTCGACCGGTCCGACTGGCCGGCCAGCTTCACCGTCGGCACCGCGTCGCAGGGCGGCACGTTCTTCGTCTACGGCTCGGGCTGGGCGAACCTCGTCGCGGACGAGCTCGGCCTCTCGGGCGGCGCGGAAGTCACCGGCGGCCCGATGCAGAACATGGCGCTCGTCCACACCGGCGAGGCGCAGTTCGGCCTGACCACGATGGGCCCGGCGGCCGAGTCCTATGCCGGCACCAACCCGATCGCGCCCGGCCTGCAGATGACCAATGCCTGCGCGATGTTCCCGATGTACCAGACGCCCTTCTCGGTGACGGCGCTGTCCTCCTCGGGCATCGAGACGATCGCCGACATCCCGGCGGGCGCACGCATCGGCTTCGGCCCGGCGGGCTCGACCTCGGACACCTACTTCCCGCTGATGCTGGAATCGCTCGGCGTCGAGTTCGAGCGCCGCAACGGCGGCTGGGACGACCTCGGCGGCCAGCTCCAGGACGGCCTTCTCGACGTGATCGCCTTCGCCGCGGGCGTGCCGATCCCGGCCGTGTCGCAGCTCGAGGTGCAGACCGACATCAACATCATCGAGTTCACCGAGGAAGAGCAGGCCCAGATCATCGAGGCCTTCCCCGTCTCGGGCTTCGAGATCGACGCCGACACCTACACCACGCTCGAGGCGCCGGCCCGCTCGGTCGCGATGTGGAACTTCGCCATCGCCAACTGCGACCTGCCGGAGAGCTTCGTCTACGCGGTGACGGACGTCATCATGTCGGACAACGAGCGCATGGTGAACATCCACGCCTCCGCGCGCGAGACCCTGCCCGAGCACTGGGACAAGAACACCGCCCTGATGTGGCACCCCGGTGCGGCGCGCTGGTTCGTCGAGAACGCGGGCGCCGACATCCCGGCCGACCGCATCCACGCGGCGAACTGAGCCCTGCGGGACGGGCCGCCCGTCCCGCGCCCCATGACGACAGGAGGGCCGCGTCCATCGCGACGCGGCCCCCCGCCACGGACCGGGCCGGCCCCGCCGCGCCACAGGGGGAACGACTTCCATGACCGACCAGAGCAGCCAGACGGAGCAGGTCCTCGCCGAGGGCGTCGACGAGGAGCCGATCGAGGGCAACCGCCGCCTCTTCCAGGGCCGCGCCTACATGCTGATCGCGGCGCTCGCGTTCCTCTACGCCGCCTTCCACATGGCCGCGCTGAACGGCGTCTCGATCAGCGGCACCATCGCCGCCCCCTGGTCGGTGCAGGCGACATGGCACGAGCGGCAGGCCCAGGGCGGCTTCGACGCGCTGCTGACCGCGCTCGGCCCCGCGGCCGAGGATTTCTCGGGCAACAGCCTGCGCCGGCTCATGGCGCTCGCCGAGGAGACCGCGGCCACCGCCCCGAACGGCGACGAGATCCGCACGCTCATGGCCGAGATCGAGGAGAGCCGCACCCGCGCCGACGCGCTGAACCGGACGGCACGCGAGATCCAGGCCACCTGGTCGGCGCGCATCCCCTTCCTGCCGCAACTGCCCATGGAGCCCTGGAACTTCCGCATCGTGCACATCGCGGGCGCGCTGGCGCTCGGCTTCCTCCTCTTCGCCGCGCACACCTTCCCGCCCGGCGCGCCCGCCACACGCGACCCGGCGCGCGGCACAAGGCCGCTGACCCTCGTGGCCGCGGCCTTCGCCATCCCCGCGCTCGTCGCCGCCGTCACCGCGCTCGGCTTCGTCTCCTTCCTGACCTCGGGCGAGGTCATGGAGATGGGCGGCCGCGTCCTGTGGATGTCGCAGGCGGACGTGCCCGAGAATTTCGCCGTCTACGACTGGGTCTACGCCCGCGAGATCTGGTGGTTCGGCGTGCCGCTCCTGCTGGCCACCTTCGGCGCCATCGTCACCTCCTGGTTCGAGCGGCGCGACCGGGCCGAGTTCACCGCCTCCGACATCGTGCTCGGCCTCTGCGCCGTCGTGGTCGCGCTCTACCTCATCCCGATCTACGGCACGGCCGCGCGGAACGCGGTCGGCACGCCGCAGGTCCCGATCGGCGTGGCCTTCGCGGCGACCGCGGGCACCGCGCTCATCCTCGAGCTGACGCGCCGCGTGGCGGGCATGGCGCTCGTGGTGATCTCCGGG
>NZ_JBQLZP010000697.1:0-4506 GCF_052168335.1 Roseicyclus sp.
ACGTAGACGTCGGGCAGGAAGTGCATCTCGATCTTGATGACGCCGTCGCCCTGGCAGGCCTCGCAGCGCCCGCCCTTCACGTTGAAGCTGAACCGGCCGGGCTTGTAGCCGCGCGCCTTCGCCTCGGGCAGGCCCGCGAACCAGTCGCGGATCGGCGTGAAGGCGCCGGTATAGGTGGCCGGGTTCGAGCGCGGCGTGCGCCCGATGGGCCGCTGGTCGATGTCGATGACCTTGTCGAGATGCTCAAGACCCTTGATCGTCTCGCAGGGCGCGGGCGTCTGCCGCGCGCCGTTCAGCTTCATCGACGCGGTCTTGAACAGCGTCTCGATGGTCAGCGTGGACTTGCCCCCGCCCGAGACGCCGGTGACGCAGACGAACTTGCCCAGCGGGAACTCCGCCGTCACTTCCTTGAGGTTGTTGCCGGTGGCCTTGACGACGGTGATCTTCCGCCCGTTGCCCTTGCGCCGCTCGGCGGGCACGGAAATCTCCCGAGTTCCGGCCAGATACTGCCCGGTGATCGAGGCGGGGTCGGCCGTGATCTCGGCGGGCGTGCCATGCGCCACGATGCGCCCGCCATGCACGCCCGCGCCGGGGCCGATGTCGAAGACGTAGTCCGCCTCGCGGATCGCCTCCTCGTCGTGCTCCACCACGATCACCGTGTTGCCCTGGTCGCGCAGGTTCTTCAGCGTCGTCAGCAGCCGGTCGTTGTCGCGCTGGTGGAGCCCGATCGAGGGCTCGTCGAGCACGTAGAGCACGCCCGTCAGGCCCGAGCCGATCTGGCTCGCCAGGCGGATGCGCTGGCTCTCGCCGCCCGAAAGGGTGCCGGCGTTCCGGCTCAGCGTCAGGTATTCCAGCCCCACGTTGTTGAGGAACCCGAGGCGCTCGCGGATCTCCTTCAGGATGGCGCGCGCGATCTCGTTCTTCTGCTTGCTCAGGTGCTCGGGCACCGTCTCGCACCAGCGGAAGGCCTCGCGGATCGACATCTCGACGACCTGGCCCACGTGCAGGCCCGCGATCTTCACCGCCAGCGCCTCGGGCCGCAGCCGGTAGCCGCCGCAGGTGCCGCAGGGGCGGTTGTTCTGGTAGCGCTCGAACTCCTCGCGGATCCAGGCGCTGTCGGTCTCGCGGTAGCGCCGCTCCATGTTCGGGATGACGCCCTCGAAGCTGCGCTTGACCTGGTAGACGCGCCCGCCCTCGTCGTAGCGGAACTGGATCTCCGTCTCGCCCGAGCCGCGCAGGAAGACCTCCTGCACCTCCGGGGGCAGGTCCTTCCACTTGGTCTTCGGGTCGAAGCCGTAGTGGGAGGCGATGGACTGGATCGTCTGCACGAAATACGGCGACTTGCCCTTGCGCCAGGGCGCGATGGCCCCGTCCTCGAGGCTGAGCGCGGCGTCGGGCACCATCAGCCGCTCGTCGAAGAACAGCTCGACGCCCAGGCCGTCGCAGGCCGGGCAGGCCCCGAAGGGCGCGTTGAAGGAGAAGAGGCGCGGTTCGATCTCGGGGATGGTGAAGCCCGAGACGGGACAGGCGAAATTCTCGGAGAAGGTGATGCGCTCGGGCTCGCCCTCGCCCTCCTTCGGCGCGGTCTCGAGAATGGCGATGCCGTCCGCGAGGTCGAGCGCGGTACGGAAACTGTCGGCCAGCCGCGTCTCCGCCCCCTCGCGCACCACGATCCGGTCGACCACCACGTCGATGTCGTGGCGGAACTTCTTGTCGAGCGTCGGCGGGGTGTCGAGGTCGTGGAACTCGCCGTTCACCTTGACGCGCTGGAAGCCCTGCTTGCGCAGCTCGAGGAATTCCTTGCGGTACTCGCCCTTCCGGTCCCGCACGATCGGCGCGAGGAGATAGGCGCGCGTCCCCTCCTCCATCGCCATGACGCGGTCGACCATGTCCTGCACCTGTTGCGCCTCGATCGGCATGCCGGTGGCGGGGCTGTAGGGCGTGCCAGCCCGCGCGAAGAGCAGCCGGAGATAGTCGTAGATCTCCGTCACAGTGCCGACGGTCGAGCGCGGGTTCTTCGACGTCGTCTTCTGCTCGATGGAGATGGCGGGCGAGAGGCCCGAGATGTGGTCGACGTCCGGCTTCTCCATCATGTCGAGGAACTGCCGGGCATAGGCGCTGAGGCTCTCGACATAGCGGCGCTGCCCCTCGGCGTAGATCGTGTCGAAGGCGAGCGACGACTTGCCCGAGCCCGACAGGCCCGTGATCACCACGAGCCGGTCGCGGGGAATGTCGAGGTCGATGTTCTTGAGGTTGTGCTCGCGCGCGCCGCGCACCTCGATGGACTTCTGCTCGGGCATGGGAGGCCTGTGGTTAACGGTTCGGTCACAGATAGGCTTTCGGGACCGAGTCTCCAACCGAAAAATGAGAACGCAAGGCGAACATCCACAAGCGATGATCGACTCGAGCGTGTCCGCGGACCCGCGCCTCGCCCCGTCGCGTTGCCCCCCGAAGACGGGAGCGGAAGATGCTGGACTTCATCGGAGAGCATTCGGACGTCATCAACGCGTTGAGCAACGCGGCCATCGTGCTGATCTGGATGGTCTATCTCCAGCTCTTCCTGATCACCTTCCGGCGGCAGAACCGGACCTCGATCCACATCGACCGCGGCGTGTCGATGGACGAGCACGCGCGCTGCATCGTGACCAACATGGGCCAGGAACCCGTCTACCTCCTCGCCGTGGTGGTGGATTTCGGCGGCGCCGCCGGGTCGAGCCGCGCGGTGGTGACGGACCGCGACGAGATGGCGGAGCAGGAGGTCGCGGCCCAGCTCGACCGCACCAACCAGGGCCCGATGGCGCAGGGCGAGGCGCGCGACATCGGCAGCCTCGCCGACCTGATGCAGCGCGCGCGCCACCGCCTCTCCGCCGACCTGCCCCGGACCGAGATCGACAGCATGTGCGTCTCGGTGGTGGCGATCTCGAACCAGGGCGAGCACCTCGTCGCCGCGCAGAAGGAGTTCGACGCCGATCACCGGACGGACGGGACGACGATCTTCGTGCCGGCCACGGCGCTCACGCGGCAGATCCGCTCGCGCTGGAAGCGGCGCAGGCTCCTCGCGCTGCTCGAGAACGGCGCTCCGGGCTGAGGGGTCAGGCCCCGCCGCGCCGCGCCGCGCGGTAGGCGAGCGCGGTGGCGCCCGCGCCGATCAGCCCCACGACGATCGCCATGGGCAGCATCGCGCCGAGGCCCAGCGCCGCGACGACCGGCGTGCCCGAGAAGGTGCCCACATTGCCGAGCTGCGCCAGCGCCCCGTTCGACAGCGCGCGGTCGGCGTTCGAGGCGTTGAGCCAGGGCACGGCCGCGAACCCGGCCCCCGCCACCACGCCCGACAGCGTCATCGCCAGGATCGCGACCCAAGGGGCAAGCGGCCCCGCCACCCAGGTCAGCGCGAAGAGCGCGACCATGACCAGAAAGCCCCCCGCCACCAGGTGCCCCGGCACGATCCGCCGCGCGAGCGGCCCGGTGAGGAGCGAGCCCAGAAGCCCCACGACGGGCAGGACCGGCGAGAGCCAGGGCGCCTCCAGCGCCGCGGGCAGGTAGGTCACGAGCGCGAGGAAGAGGAAGGCGTAGATCCCGTGCCCGAGCCCCGGCGCGAAGAGGCGCGGCGTGCGGTAGATCGTCAGGTGATCGGCGAGCCGCGGCAGCGCCCGGCGTTCGGGCGTGACGCCCCTCGGCAGCATGACCCAGAGGAGGACCGCCAGGACCGCCCCGGCCACCCCGTGAACGGCATAGACGGCCTCTGCCCCGGCCGACCCGATGAGGAGCGCGTAGAGCGAGAAGCCGACGCCGAAGAACGTGGCCCAGATCCCCATGACGAGCGAGCGGTCTCGCTCGGCCGCCAGCGCCGCCATCAGCGTCGGGATCGCCACGACGAGGAGGAGGTGGCCCGCCCCCTCCACCACGCGCAGGCCCATGAGCAGCGGGAAGGCCGGGAGCAGACCCTGCGCGCCGCCCGCCAGCGCCGAGACGACGAGGCCGAGAAGGATCGCGCGCCGCGGCCCCAGCGCCGCCGTCACGCCGCCCGCGAGCACGCCGAAGAGGATGCCCATGACCGCGACGCCCGAGACGACGAAGGCCACCGGCGCCTGCGGGTAGGCCACGGCCAGCGGGCCGAGGGTGAGCGAGACCTTCGCGAACTGCCCCGCGGCGAGGATGCCAGCCGCATAGAGCGCCGCCACCAGCGCCCAGGGCGTCCGCCCCGCCGGCGCCGCCGTCCCGGCGGAGAGGTCAGATATGGATCACCCGATCGTAGGCGTCGAGAACGCTCTCGTGCATCATCTCGCTCAGCGTCGGGTGCGGGAAGACCGTCTCCATCAGGTCCTCCTCCGTCGTCTCGAGCTTCTTGCCGACGATGTAGCCCTGGATCAGCTCGGTCACTTCCGCCCCGATCATGTGCGCACCCAGGAGCTCGCCCGTCTTCGCATCGAAGACCGTCTTGATCATGCCCTCGGGCTCGCCCAGCGCGATGGCCTTGCCGTTGCCGATGAAGGGGAAGCGGCCGAC
>NZ_JBQLZP010000698.1:0-5467 GCF_052168335.1 Roseicyclus sp.
GCCGCATGATGGCAGGTTCGCACACGTTCCGGGCGATGACCGGCATGATGATGGAGGCGGCCGACGACCTCTGCGACGGGCGTCTCGTCCTCGTCCACGAGGGCGGCTATTCCGAGGCGCATGTCCCCTTCTGCGGCCACGCGGTGCTCGAGGCGCTGTCGGGCTCGGACATCCGGGCCCCGGACCCGCTGGCCAAGCGCATCGAGGCGCAGCAGCCGGGGCCGCGTTTCGACGCCTTCGCCTCGTCCTGGATCGGCGATCTGGAGGCGGGCTTCGGCCTCTGACGCCGCGCCGCGGCACGTTGACAGCGCGCCCCGCGCGCGCCACGGTGCCCGCGCATTTCGAGAGGGGGAAGGCATCCCATGAAGAAGGTATACGGCTCTGCCGCGGAGGCGCTCGACGGGCTCCTGCACGACGGCATGCTGATCGCGTCGGGGGGCTTCGGTCTCTGCGGCATCCCGGAACTCCTGATCGACGCGCTGGTGGCGAGCGGCGTGAAGGACCTGACCATCGCGTCCAACAATTGCGGCGTGGACGGGTTCGGGCTCGGCAAGCTGCTCGACACCAAGCAGATCGCGAAGATGATGTCCTCCTACGTGGGCGAGAACGACGAGTTCATGCGCCAGTATCTCTCGGGCGAGCTCGAGATCGAGTTCAACCCGCAGGGCACGCTCGCCGAGCGGATGCGGGCGGGCGGCGCCGGCATCCCAGGCTTCTACACCAAGACCGGCGTGGGCACCGTCATCGCCGAGGGCAAGGAACACAAGGATTTCGACGGCCAGACCTACATCCTCGAGCGGGGCATCTTCGCCGACCTCGCCATCGTGAAGGCCTGGAAGGCCGACGAGACGGGCAACGCCGTCTTCCGCAAGACCGCGCGCAACTTCAACGTGCCGGCGGCGATGTGCGGCCGCGTCTGCGTGATGGAGGTGGAGGAGATCGTGCCCACCGGCTCCATCGACCCCGACACCATCCACCTGCCCGGCATCTACGTGCATCGCCTGATCCAGGGCACGCACGAGAAGCGGATCGAACAGCGGACCGTCCGCAAGCGCGAGGAGGCCTGAGCCATGACCACCGACGTCAAGAAGGGCTGGGACCGCAACCAGATGGCCGCCCGCGCCGCGAAGGAGCTCGAGGACGGCATGTACGTGAACCTCGGGATCGGCATCCCGACGCTGGTGTCGAACTACATTCCCGAGGGGATGACGGTCACGCTCCAGTCCGAGAACGGGATGCTGGGCATGGGGCCCTTCCCCTTCGAGGGCGACGAGGACCCCGACCTCATCAACGCAGGCAAACAGACGATCACCGAGCTGCCGCACACCTCCTACTTCGACAGCGCGACCTCGTTCGGGATGATCCGGGGCGGCAAGATCGCCATGGCGATCCTGGGCGCGATGGAGGTCTCCGAGAAGGGCGACCTCGCCAACTGGATGATCCCCGGCAAGCTGGTGAAGGGCATGGGGGGCGCGATGGACCTCGTGGCCGGCGTCGGCCGCGTCGTCGTGGTGATGGACCACCAGAACAAGCACGGCGAGTCGAAGGTCCTGCGGGAATGCACCCTGCCGCTCACCGGCAAGGGCGTGGTCGACCGGATCATCACCAATCTCGGCGTGCTCGACGTGGCGCACAAGGGCCTCCAGATCGTCGAGACGGCCCCGGGCGTCAGCCACGACGACCTCCGTGCCGCGACGGAAGCCACCATTGTCTGACATCACGCGCGAGGTGACGGGATCGAAGGGACGCTACGTCCTCCGCGAGAACGGCGCGGAGGCGGAGCTGACCTACTCGATCCTGTCGCCCACGCACATCATCGCCGACCATACCGGCGTCCCGGACGCGATGCGCGGCACGGGCGCCGGGCGGCGGTTGGTGGAGCGGCTGGTGGCCGACGCGCGGGCGGAGGGGGTGAAGATCACGCCGCTCTGCCCCTTCGTCCGGTCCCAGGCGATGCGCCATCCCGAATGGGCGGACGTCTTCGCCTGAGCTAGCGCTGCGCGATCGGCGCGAAGACGCAGCCGTCCGAGACCAGTTCGGGCGGCGTCAGGCAGAGGCCGCGCGCCACCTGCCACGCGGCGAGGACGCGGGGGACGTAGTTCCGCGTCTCCTCGTAGTCCGGCACCCCACCCGAACGGTGCACGGCCCCCTCGCCCGCGTTGTAGGCGGCCAGCACGAGAATCGGATCACGGTCGAACTCGTCCATCAGCCAGTCGAGATAGGCGACGCCGCCGCGGATGTTCTGCACCGGGTCGAAGGGGTCGGCGACGCCGAAGCGCTCCGCCGTCGCCGGGATGAGTTGCATCAGCCCCTGCGCGCCCGCGTGGCTGACGGCGTCCTGCCGCCCCGCGCTCTCGACCGCGATGACGGCGAGCGCGAAGGCGGGCGAGACCGAGGTGCCGACGGTGGCCGCCAGAAGCTCGCGGCCATAGGTCTCGGCGATGCCGGAGACGTGGGCGAGACGCGGCGTCACCGCCTGCGCCTCGCGCGGGAACTCGGAAAAGAGCGCCTCGGCCGCCCAGTACCGCGCGAGCGTGGCGGGCAGCGCGGGGCTCACCTCCGACCAGAACCAGGACGCCGTGGCGCCGGGTTCGAGCGGCATGGGCATCGCCGCCGCGGTCTGCACCACGGGCTCGCGCGGGGTGGACAGCGCCGCGCGCTCGGCCGGGTCGAGGGTGGTGAAGTTGTCGCCGGGCCGGATCTGGATGTTGATGCGCGGCCCCGCGTGATCGGGCCCCGGCACCGCCACGCGCCGGAAGATATGCCCCGTCTCCTCGGCGAAGGACGGAGGCGGCGCGGCCCAGAGGACCGCGAGCGCAAGCGCCGCCGTAACGGACGACTTCGGTTTCATCGACCTGCCCTCGGGCGCGGACCTTGCCTCGCGCCCCTGCCTGTGAACTGCCTGCCTTCTTTGCCGGGACCGGCTGCGGCGACTGTCGCACCGCTTGGCGCGCCTCCCGGGGTCTTCGCGCGCAGGATGCCGCCGTCGTGGCCGCAAAACAACCCCGCACAAATCAATTTAAATTCGCATGAGTGCCAAATTCCCGCCCGGTTCGGCGCCGACAAGGGGGCCATCGATCGGACAGGGATACAACGCGCTGCGGCCCGGCCGAACGGAACCGACAGTTTAGCGATCAACATTTGGAGAGACCACCATGACCGCACTCATCAAGAACTTCGCGAAATCCGAATCCGGCGCCGTGACGGTGGACTGGGTCGTTCTGACCGCCGCCATCGTGGGCCTCGGCCTGGCCGTCATGGCCGTCGTGTCGAGCGGCGTCCAGAACCTCTCGGGCGACATCAACACCCAGCTGCAGTCGCAGAACATCAGCACGACCTTCGTCACCAACTGAGGTCCGCCTGTCGGTCGCGGGATCGCGGCCGCGCGCCAGAAAACCGCGAGAGCGCCGCGTCCCCGGACGCGGCGCTCAGCGTTCGCCGGTCGCGCCCCGCACCTGCCGCAGATACCGCCAGGTGCCGTGAAAAGACACAAATCTAATCGGATTCATATCGATTTGGCGTCAAATTGCCGCCGCACTTGCCCACCAGTGTCCAGTCACGCGGAACACGGGATCGCCTGGGCGAGCAACCGGGTCCGGGAACCTGATTGTCGAAAGACATAAGCTTGGAGTGAGAGAAATGGAAATGATCAAGAACTTTGCAAAATCCGAATCCGGCGCCGTGACGGTGGACTGGGTCGTTCTGACCGCCGCCATCGTGGGCCTCGGCCTGGCCGTCATGGCCGTCGTGTCGAGCGGCGTCCAGAACCTCTCGGGCGACATCAACACCCAGCTGCAGTCGCAGAACATCAGCACGACCTTCGTCACCAACTGAGGTCCGCCTGATGGCCGCGGCATCGCGGCCGCACGGGGATCACATCCCATCGCAGGAAAGCCGCGTCGCCTGACGCGGCTTTCCTCGTTTCCAGCCGCGCGCGAGGCAGCCGGACTGCATTTTAGAACAATCGCCGGGGAACGCGCGCTCCCGGACGTGCGCCCGACACATTCCCGCCCTGACGCCGCGGATAATCAACCTGCGCCAAAAAGCGTCGGAGCAGAACGCCCCACGGCACGTCCCGCCCGACCTTCCGGCCGCCCCCCTGGGCGGCGCGTCGGCGCGACGGCGGCCTCCCCCAGGCAACAGGAACTTCAGGAGTTCTCCATGTTCATTACCAATCTCCGCACCTTCGCTACCGGCGAGTCCGGCGCCGTGACGGTGGACTGGGTCGTTCTGACCGCCGCAATCGTCGGCCTCGGCCTGGCCGTCATGGCCGTCGTGTCGAACGGCGTCCAGAACCTCTCGGGCGACATCAACACCCAGCTGCAGTCGCAGAACATCGCCACGACCTTCACCAGCAACTGAGGTCTGCCAGCCTCCGCGGGGGTTCCGTTCCCCGCGGAGGAGCCACGGAACAACCCGGATCGAGGGAAAACAGCCGGTTTTTCGTTGCGTTGACCAATTTTTGCCAGATTTCTCGGCGAGACCTTGCCGATGGGTGAGGGTGACGCCGGCCGGAGCGGTCGCGGAATCCTTCGCACCACGCCCGCGGAGGTCCCGCGCGGCGCGGCAATGAGCAGAAACATGAGGATGCCGAAATGCGTATCGTCTTCGTCCTGGTTCTTCTGGTCGGTATCGGTCTCGCCGCGTTCGCGGTGTCCGTGGCCAAGGACCGCTTCGACCAATACCAGCTGGCCATCGCGCAGCAGCGCGAAGCCATCGTTCCCACCACCGACGTCTTCGTCGTGACCCGTCAGGTGCGCTACGGCGAACCGCTCACGCAGGCCGACGTGCGCGCCATCCGCTGGCCGGCGGACCACGTGCCCTTCGGCGCGTTCACCTCGCTCGAGGAACTCTTCCCCGAGGGCGTGGACGAGCCGCGCGTGGTGCTGCGCGTGATGGAGGCCGACGAGCCGGTGCTCGTCTCCAAGGTCACCGCCCCCGGCGAGGATGCCGGCGTGGCCTCCCGTCTCCAGGCGGGGATGCGCGCGCTCGCGCTCCGCGTCGACGTGACTTCGGGCGTGTCTGGCTTCCTGCGGCCGGGCGACCGCGTCGACGTCTTCTGGTCCGGCAACGACCGCGAAGGATCGGGCGTCACCCGCCTGATCCGCTCGAACGTGCAGATCATCGCCATCGACCAGATCGACGACCTGGACCGCAACAACCCGACCATCGCGCGGACCATCACCGTCATGGCGGACCCCGGCGACATCGCCGCGCTGACCCAGGCACAGGCGAGCGGCAACCTCACGCTGGCCCTCGTGGGCGTGGGCGACGAGACCATCTCCGAGGCGGTCGAGGTCTCGACGAACCAGCTCCTCGGCGCGGCCGAGATCGTCCAGAGCGCGGGCCCCGAGATCTGCACCGTCCGCGCCCGGCGCGGCGGCGAGATGGTGGTGACGCAGGTTCCCTGCACCAACTGACAGGTTCACACGGGCGCCGGTTTCCGTCCCTGGCCGGCACCCGAACC
>NZ_JBQLZP010000699.1:0-3742 GCF_052168335.1 Roseicyclus sp.
TGTCCTCGGCGGTCGACTATATCCCGGCGCGTGGCGGAGCGACGCAACCGGCGCCGCAGGACGAGGACCGCGCGCTCTGGCGTGCGGTGGAAGACATCGGCACGGCCGCCGCCTACCGCCTCTATCTCGACCGCTTCCCGCGCGGCGCCTATGCCGACCTCGCGCGGCGGCGGCTCGCGACGGCGGAGCCCGTTGATCCGCGCCCGCCCGCCGAGGCGGCGGAGGATGCGCTCGACCTCACGCGGAACGAGCGACAGACGCTGCAACGCTATCTCACGATCCTCGGCCATGACACGCGGGGCGTCGACGGCATCTTCGGCCCCGCCACGCGGACCGCCATCGCCACCTGGCAGGATGTGCGGGGCATGGCGGCGACGGGCTTCCTGACGGCGGAGCAGGTGGCGACCCTGCGCCGCGAGGGCGAGATCCGCGAGGCCGTCCTCGCCGAGGAGCGGCGCGAGCGCGAGCGCCAGGACCGCGCCTGGTGGGAGGCGACCGGGGCGGGGCGCACCCTCGAGGGGATGCGCGACTACCTCGCGCGCTATCCCGACGGGCTCTTTTCCGAGCGCGCGCGGGCGGCGATCCGCGAGGCGGAGGAGGAGCGGGGCGAGGCCGAGGCCGACAGGGCCTGGCAGCGCACGCTCGAGATCGACACGGTCGACGCCTACCGTGTCTTCATCCGCAACTACCCGCGCAGCCGTTTCGTCCCGGCCGCGGAGGAGCGCATCCTCGAGTTGCAGACGGGTATCGGCGCCGAGGACCGGCAGCGCGCCGAGGCGCGGGAGGCCGCGCTGAACCTGCCTTCCGTCACGCGGCTCCTGGTCGAGCAGCGGCTGGCGCGGCTGGGACTCGAGCCCGGGCGGGTCGACGGCAACTTCGACGCCGACACACGCCGCGCGATCCGCGAGTTCCAGGACGAGCGGGGCATGGCCGCGACCGGCTACCTCGACGAGGCGATGATCGCGCTGCTGCTGGCGGGCAGCCTCGGCGAGATCCTGCGGTGAGCGGGGCCGGAAAAGGAAACGGGCCGCCCTTCTGGGGCGGCCCGGTTTCGGCTTGTCCTCGGGTCGTGGGTGCGCTGCGCGCTCAGCCCTGGCGGGCCTTGAAGCGGCGCTGCGTCTTGTTGATCACGTAGACCCGGCCCTTGCGGCGCACGACGCGGCAATCGCGGTGGCGCTGCTTGAGCGAGCGGAGCGAGTTCCTGACCTTCATGGGTCGTCTCCTTCGTCGCGGCGCGGCGATGCGCCTTGGTGTTGATCCCTGGCCCTTGCGGACCGGCGATGGCTTCGCGGGGAAGCCGGAAATGGTGGGCGGTACTGGGATCGAACCAGTGACCCCTACGATGTCAACGTAGTGCTCTACCGCTGAGCTAACCGCCCGAAAACCCGTGCGTCCGTCCGGGAACGGGATGGCACTCCGCACAAGGGACCGCCACCCATGCCGCAGCCTGCCGCAGAGGTGAGCGGTCTATAAAAGGAGTCGAAACGGGGTTCAAGGGCTTTTGGCCCCGCGCGAAATCCCGCTATATGGTGCGCGAGACCACCCGGCGAGGAGCGTGGATGCACCCGGCCTACAGCCTCAGCACCCCGAGGGAGACGACCACGTCCGTGGTCGTCGCCTCGCCCCATTCGGGCAGGCATTATCCCCGCAGCTTCCTGCAGTCGAGCATGCTGGACGAGCGCAGCATCCGCTCCTCCGAAGACGCCTTCATGGACCTCCTCGTGGACGCCGCTCCGGGGCTCGGCGCGCCGCTTCTGGCCGCCGAATACCCCCGCGCCTACATCGACCTCAACCGCAGCGCGGACGAGCTCGATCCGGGCGTGATCGAGGGCATCGGCCGCGTCGTGCAGACGCCGCGCATCAGTTCCGGGCTCGGGGTCATTCCGCGCGTCGTGGCGAACGGGCGGGCCATCTACCGAGGCAAGCTCACCCGAAAGGAGGCCGAGGACCGCATCGCGCGGCTCTGGCGTCCCTACCACGACGCGCTCGACAGGCTGATGCAGGACGCGCACGACCGTTTCGGCGAGGCGGTGGTGCTCGACTTCCACTCGATGCCGCACGAGGCGCTCGACAGCGTGGTGCGGCCCGGGATGCGCCGGCCCGAGGTCGTGCTCGGCGACCGGTTCGGGGCCTCGGCACGGGGTGACCTCGTGGACGCGATCGAGGCGGCCTTCCTCGATGCAGGGCTGGTGGTCAGCCGCAATGCCCCCTTCGCCGGGGCCTTCGTGGCGCAGCGGTACGGCAGGCCCTCGCGCGGCTGGCACGCGGTGCAGATCGAGATTGACCGCTCGCTCTACATGAACGAGCGGATGATCCGGCCGAACGGCAATTTCGAGACGATGCGCCGGATCGTGGGCTCGGTGCTGGCGCGCGCCATCGCCGCGACGCCGGGCGCGATGCCGCTCGCGGCCGAGTAGACCTAGCGCAGGGCACGGCCCTTGAGGATCGCATCGGGCCCGAAGCGGGCGCGGATGCGGTCCGTCGCGCGTTCGGCGGCGGCACGGGCAGCTGCGGCGGGGTCGAGGAGATCGCCTTCGCGGTCCGCGGCCTCCGCCGGCAGCAGGTCCGAGATGCCCACCCCGATCAGGCGGTAGGGACGGGGATGTTCCATCCGGTCGTAGAGCCCGCGCGCGGTGCGGTAGATGCGGTCGGCGGTCTGTGTGCCATCGGGCAAGGTCACGCGCCGCGTCATCAGGCGGAAGTCGTCGCGCTTGAGCTTCAGCGTCACGGTGCGCCCGGCGAGCCCCTTGGCCTTGGCGCGGTCGGCGAGCTTCTCGGCCAAGCGCCAGATATGGCCGTCGAGGATGTCGATGTCCGCGATGTCCTCGGAGAAGGTCGTCTCGTTCGAGATGCTCTTCACCGCGCGGTCGGCCGAGACGGGCCGCGTGTCGATCCCGCGCGCGAGGTCGTGAAGGCGCATCCCCTGGCTGCCGAAGCGGCGGATCAGCTCGTCCCGGTCCCAGCGGCGGAGGTCCGCGATGGTGCGAATGCCCGCCTCGGCCAGCGCGCGCTGGCCCGCGTCGCCGAGGCCCCAGATGACGCCCACCGGCTTCGGGGCGAGCAGGTCGAGCGTCTCGGCCCGCCCGATGACGGAGAAACCCTGCGGCTTGTCCATGTCGGAGGCCATCTTGGCCAGAAACTTGTTGTGGCTGAGCCCGACGGAGCCGGTGATCCCGAGTTCCGTCCGCATCCGCCTGGTCAGGCGGGCGAGCATCACGGCGGGCGGCTGGCCGTGGAGACGCGCGGTGCCCGAGAGGTCGAGGAAGGCCTCGTCGAGGGAGAGCGGCTCGATCGCGGGCGTCATCTCCTCCATCATCGCGCGGATGCGGCGGCTGACCTCGGCATAGACCTCCATCCGGCCCTTCACGACGACGGCCTCGGGGCAGAGCTTCAGCGCCTGGAACATCGGCATGGCCGAGCGCACGCCCTTGATCCGCGCGATGTAGCACGCGGTGGAGACGACGCCGCGTTTCCCCCCGCCGATGATCACCGGCTTGTCGCGCAGCTCCGGGTTGTCGCGCTTCTCGACGCTCGCATAGAAGGCGTCGCAGTCCATGTGCGCGATGGAAAGCGCGAAGAGCTCCGGGTGAGACGTCACGCGCGGGCTGCCGCAGGCCCGGCAGCGGGTGCCCGTCTCGAAGGTCGTCAGGCAGTCGCGGCAGAGAGCTGGCATGATGCGCAAGATAGCCCCCGCGCCGACGCGGCGGAAGGGCGCGCTTCCGGTCGGGGACGGCTGCGATAG
>NZ_JBQLZP010000700.1:0-2513 GCF_052168335.1 Roseicyclus sp.
GGCGTGCCGCGGCGTGACGAGCACCTCCGAGGCCGGGCCTTCCTCCACCACCTCGCCCTGCCGCATCACCGCGACGCGGTCGGCGATCTCGGCCACCACGCCGAAATCATGGGTGATGAACAGGACCGAGGTGCCGTGCTTGCGCTGCAACTCCTTGATGAGGTGCAGGATCTGCGCCTGCGTCGTGACGTCGAGCGCGGTCGTCGGCTCGTCGGCGATGATCAGCGCGGGCTCGAGCGCCAGCGCCATGGCGATGACGATGCGCTGCCGCTGCCCGCCCGAGAGCTGGTGGGGATAGCTGCGCACCATGCGGTCGGGATCGGGCAGGTGCACGTCCTCGATCAGCGCGCGCACGCGGGCCGCGCGGGCGGGCGCGTCGAGCTCGGTATGGACCTCGAGCACCTCGTCGATCTGGCGGCCCACCGGCATCAGCGGGTTGAGCGCCGTCATCGGCTCCTGGAAGATCATGGCGATGCGCCCGCCGCGGATCGCGCGCATCTCCTCGCCGCCCAGCGTCAGGAGGTCCCTGCCCTCGAAGACGATCTGGCCCCGGTCGGCATGGACATGCGGCGCGGGCAGAAGGCCCATCACGGCCTTGCCCATCATCGACTTGCCCGAGCCGCTCTCGCCCACGATGCAGAGGATCTCGCGCGGGTTGACCTGGAGCGAGACGCCCTTGACCGCGTGGCGGCGGTCGGACCAGGCGGGCAGCGCGACGTGCAGGTCGCGGATGTCGAGAACTGGATCGGTCACAGGTCGGCGAGCCTCGGGTTCAGGGCGTCGTTCAGGCCTTCGCCGATCAGGTTGATGGCGAGCACGGTGAGCAGGATCGCGATGCCCGGCACCGTCACCAGCCACCAGGCGTCGCGCAGGAAGGACCGCCCTGCCCCGATCATGAAGCCCCAGCTCATCTGTCCCGGCGCGCCGAGCCCGAGGAAGGACAGCGCGCTCTCGATCAGGATGGCGGTCGCCACCATGAGCGAGCCGGTCACGATCAGCGGCGAGAGTGTGTTGGGCAGGATCTGCCCGAAGAGGATGCCCATGTCGCGCTGCCCGGCCACGACGGCGGCCTGCACGAACTCGCGCGCCTTGACCGACATGACCTCGGCCCGGACGACGCGGGCGATGGGCGGCCAGCTGACCACCGCGATGGCGATGACGAGGTTCATGGCCGAGGGCGAGAGGATCGCCACGAGGACGATGGCGAAGAGGAACCAGGGGATCGTCTGGAAGAACTCGGTCAGGCGCATCAGGACATCGTCGACGATCCCGCCGTAGTAGCCCGCGAGCGCGCCGAGGACCGTGCCGAAGGCGACCGCCGCGAGGGTGGAGAGGACGGCGATCATCAGCGTGGTGCGCGCGCCGTGGATCAGGCCCGCCAGGACGTTGCGCCCCAGGCTGTCGGTGCCGAGCAGGTACCCCTCGGACCCCGGCGGCAGGAAGGGCTGGCCGACGATGGCGAAGGGGTCGCGCGGCGCGAACACGCCCGCGAAGAGCGCGACGATCACCACCAGCGCCAGCCAGGCGAGGCCGAGATAGACGCGCGGGTTGCCGTAGAAACGTGCGTTGAAGCTCTTCATGCCGTCACCCCAGCCGGATGCGCGGGTCGAGGATCACGTAGAGGATGTCGACCAGCAGGTTCACGACCACGACGAGGATCGCGGAGAGAAAGAAGATGCCGAGCAGCAGGTTGTAGTCGCGCGCGAAGAGCGACTGGTAGGCGAGCTGCCCGAGTCCCGGCCAGGCGAAGACCGCCTCGACCACCACCGAGCCACCGAGGAGCGAGCCGGTCTGCACCCCCGCCATCGTCACCACCGGCAGGAGCGCGTTGCGGAAGACGTGGCGCCGCGTGATCTGCGCGTCGGTCAGCCCCTTGGCGCGCGCCGTCGTCACGTAGTCGAGGCCGCGCTGCTCCAGCATCGAGGCGCGCATGAGCCGCGCGTAGAGCGCGAGATAGAAGACCGAGAGCGTGACCGTCGGCAGCACCATGTGATGCGCGATGTCCCAGACCCGGTCCCAGCCCTCGTGGAAGGCCACGACGTCCTCCATGCCGGACGTCGGGAACCAGTCGAGCTTGACCGCGAAGACCAGCACCAGCATCAGCCCCACCCAGAAGAGCGGCGTGGCGTAGAGCAGGACGGCCGTGACCGAGATCAGGTGGTCCTTCCAGGTCTTGACCCAGAGCGCCGCGAGCAGGCCCAGCAGGACGCCGAGGCTGAGCGACACCACCAGCGTCGCCCCCATCAGCAGCAGCGTCGGCCCCAGCCGGTCGAGCAGCAGGTCGAGCACCGGCGCGCTCTGCCGGAAGGAATAGCCGAGGTCGAAGGTCAGCAGGTTGCCCATGTAGTTCAGGAGCTGCACCAGAAGCGGCTGGTCCTGTCCGAAGCGGGCGCGCAGCTCGGCGATGTATTCCGGCGTGGCGCCGCCCGCCTCGCCCGCGATCACCGTCGCGAGGTCGCCGGGCGCAAGCTGCAGGAGCAGGAAGTTGACGACCACGACGCCCAGGATCACCG
>NZ_JBQLZP010000701.1:0-2461 GCF_052168335.1 Roseicyclus sp.
GCCAGGACGGGTGCGAGATGGCCCTGCACGGCGGCGGAGGCGTCGTGAAGCGTCGCGATCCCCGAGCCGTCCCAGAAGATGGCGACGCGCGCGCCGTCCATGTTGAAATGCACCGGCCGCGCGCCGCTGACCGTGGCGGGCAGCAGCGCGGGCGTCCCGAGAATCAGGGCGGAATGGTCGCCGTGATCCTCCTCCACGAGGCCGGAGTCGAGCACCTGCACCGCGCCCGCCTCCCGCTGCACGGCGAAGGCGTGCCGCCCGTCGGGACCGAGGTAGAGACGCGCGGGCGACGCGAGGTCGAGGGCGAGCGGCGCGCCCTCGCCGGGATCGACGATGTGCAGGCGGGCCGCCTCGGCGTCGGCCACGATCAGGCGATAGCGCAGGTCGTGGTCGTGCGCGAAGGCAGGCGCGGCAAGCGAAAGCGCGGTGGTGAGCGTCAGAAACGACTTCATGGGTCTGTCCTCAGGCTGCGGTCTGGCGGCGCCAGGCGGGGAAGGGATCGGGAAGATCGGGCAGCGCGTCAGGCCCCGGCGCGAGGTGTTCGGGCAAGAGGCAGGCGTCGAGCCGCGCCTTCAGCGCGGGCCAGTCGATGCCCGCCCCGATGAAGACGATCTCCTGCCGCCGGTCGCCCCAGGGTTCCTCCCAGTGCTGTCCGATGTAGGCCCGCGCGCCGTCGTGCTCGGGCCAGCGGGCGCGCGGCACGGCGGCCCACCAGGTGCCGAGCGGCTTCACCGACGACAGTGCGCCCGCGAGCGAGAACTCCGCCACCCAGTCGGGGCGCGTGGCGATCCAGAAATGCCCCTTGGCGCGGATCACGCCGGGCATCTCGCCGTTCAGGACGGCGAGGATCTTCTCGGGCTCGAACGGCCGCCGGGCGCGGTAGACGAAGCTCGCGACGCCGTATTCCTCCGTCTCCGGAACGTGGTCGGCGAAGCCGTAGAGCTCCTTCGCCCACATCGGGTGCTCATGCGCGCGCTCGTATTCGAAGAGCCCCGTGTCGAGAATCGCGTCCGCCGCGACCTCGGAATGGTCGGTCTCGATGATCCTCGCGTCGGCGTTCAGGCTGCGGATGATCTTGCGCGCGGCGTCCGTCCGCTCGGGCCCCGCATCCGTGACCTTGTTCAGGATCACCACGTCGGCGAACTCGATCTGGTCGGTGAGGAGATGCACCAGCGTGCGCTCGTCGCCGTCACCCAGCGTCTCGCCCCGGTCGCGCAGGAAGTCGTGGCTGGAATAGTCCCGCAGCAGGTTCACCGCGTCCACGACCGTCACCATCGTGTCGAGGCGGGCGACGTCCGACAGGCTCTCGCCCGCCTCGTCGCGGAAGTCGAAGGTGGCGGCCACGGGAAGCGGCTCGGAAATGCCGGTCGATTCGATCAGGAGGTAGTCGAAGCGCCCCGCCTCGGCGAGCCTGCGCACCTCCGCCAGGAGGTCGTCGCGCAGCGTGCAGCAGATGCAGCCGTTCGACATCTCCACCAGCGTCTCGTCGGTGCGCGACAGCTCGGTCTCGGCGCGCACGAGGTCGGCGTCGATGTTCACCTCGGACATGTCGTTGACGATCACCGCGACGCGCCGTCCCTCGCGGTTGTTGAGCACGCGGTTCAGAAGCGTGGTCTTCCCGGCGCCGAGAAATCCCGACAGCACGGTCACGGGAAGGCGTGTGTCTACGGCCTGCATCCCTGTCTCCCTGGTCCCCTTCACGCGGCGCGGACCCTCGCGCCGGACCACAGGATGTAATGTTATGACATAACATTCAAGAGGTCTCGAGAGGCGGCGCGACTCGCCACCGTTCAGCCGTGCGGCGGCATCGCGTCCAGCCGCTTCTGGAGCACGGTCAGGAAGGTCTGCGCCGCGCGGATGATCGGCACCCGTGCGGCGCGCAGGACGCAGAGCTGCACGTCGCCGAGCGCGAGCGGCAGTCGCCGCGGCGGATCGGCCGCGGGCTCGATCGCCGTCTCGGGGAAGATCGCGGTGCGCGCGCCCGGCCCGAGCTGCTGGAGGACCTGGGAGGCGGGCAAGGTCGTGACGGTCCCGGTCTCGAGCCTGTTGCGGCGCAGGACGTGTGCCACGGCGGCGCGCGACCCGGTGCCCTCGGGCGGCAGGAGAAGGCGGCCCGAAACCACCTCCCAGAGGCCAGCGGGCGCCGTCCCCGCCGCCCCCTGCCATGCCGCCAGCGCGACGCGCTGCGCATGCACGACCTCGATGGCGTCGTCGGTCTCGGGGTTCGTGAGGATCGCGAGGTCGGCCTCCCGCCGGTGGAGCGGCCCGGCGCCGTCCGCCGTCGCGAGGTCCACGGACACGCCCGGAAACGCCTCCTCGAAGTCGCGCACCGCCGACAGCACGACGCCCGCCCCGACATCGCCCCCGAGGGCGAGTCGCAGCTCGCCGCTCAGCCCGTCGCGCAGGTTCACGAGCTGCGTCCGGAAGTCGTCGAACTCGGTCATGTGACGGTCCAGCAGGT
>NZ_JBQLZP010000702.1:0-3868 GCF_052168335.1 Roseicyclus sp.
GATGGAACAGGTCGAGGGCCTCGACGCCGTCATCGCGCCCATCGGTGGCGGCGGCATGGTCTCGGGCTGCTGCCTGACGCTGTCGACCATCGCGCCCCACGTCGAGATCTACGCCGCCGAGCCCGAGCAGGCCGACGACGCCTACCGCAGCTTCAAGGCGGGCCACATCATCGCCGACGACGCGCCGGTGACGGTCGCCGACGGCCTGAAGGTGCCGCTGAAGGAGCGGACCTGGCACTTCGTGTCGAACTACGTGACCGACATCCTCACCGCCTCGGAGGAGGAAATCGTCGAGGCGATGAAGCTGACCTGGGCGCGCATGAAGATCGTGATGGAGCCCTCCTGCGCGGTGCCGCTCGCCACGATCCTGAAGAACCCCGACGTGTTCCGCGGCAAGCGCGTCGGCGTCATCATCACCGGCGGCAACGTCGACCTCGACAAGCTGCCCTGGATGTAGCGCGCGAGCGGCGGGGCGAGCCCCGCCCTCCCCCCCGGACCGCGCAGCGGGACACGTCCTGCCATGCGGCCGGACCGACCGCGCAGGGCGGGACTTGTCCCGTCGCCCGGCCCGAAACACGTCGTGGGGCGGGACTTGTCCCGCTGCCCGGCCCGAAACACGTCGTAGGGCGGGACTTGTCCCGCCGCCCAGCGCGAAACACTTCGTAGGGCGGGACTTGTCCCGCCGCCCGGCCCGAAACCGAGATTGGAGGAGACACCATGAAAGACGTCATCGACATCGAAACGCTGGAAGTCGGCTACGACATCCCCGCCCTGCCCGGCATGGCCGAGGGCGAGATCCAGACGCCCTGCCTGATCCTCGACCTCGACGCGCTCGAGCGGAACATCAGGAAGATGGGCGACTACGCCAAGGCGCACGGAATGCGCCACCGCGTGCACGGCAAGATGCACAAGTCGGTCGACGTGGCGAAGCTCCAGGTCGAGCTCGGCGGCGCCTGCGGCGTCTGCTGCCAGAAGGTGTCGGAGGCCGAGGTCTTCGCGCGCGGCGGCATCAAGGACGTGCTCGTCTCGAACCAGGTCCGCGACCCCGCCAAGATCGACCGCCTCGCCCGCATGCCCAAGCTCGGCGCGCGCACGATCTGCTGCGTGGACGACCTCGCCAACGTGGCCGACCTGTCGGCCGCCGCCGTCAAGCACGGTACCCAGATCGAGTGCCTCGTCGAGATCGACTGCGGCGCGGGCCGCTGCGGCGTGACGACGACCCCCGCCGTCGTCGAAATCGCCAAGGCGATCGACGCGGCGCCGGGCCTGAAGTTCGCGGGGCTCCAGGCCTACCAGGGCGCGATGCAGCACATGGACAGCTACGAGGACCGCAAGGCCAAGATCGAGATCGCGGTCGCCATGGTGAAGGACGCGGTCGATGCGCTGAAGGCCGAGGGGCTGGAGTGCGACATCGTCGGCGGCGGCGGCACGGGCAGCTACTATTTCGAGTCGACCTCGGGCGTCTACAACGAGCTCCAGTGCGGCTCCTACGCCTTCATGGACGCGGATTACGGGCGCATCCTCGACAAGGACGGCAACCGCATCGACCAGGGCGAGTGGGAGAACGCACTGTTCATCCTGACGAGCGTGATGAGCCACGCCAAGGCCGACAAGGCCATCGTCGACGCAGGGCTCAAGGCGCAGTCGGTGGACAGTGGACTTCCTGTGGTTTTCGGAAGGACGGATGTTCAATATGTGAAATGCTCTGACGAGCACGGCGTGGTGATGGACCCCCACGGGGTTCTGAAAGTGAATGACAAGCTGCGCCTCGTCCCGGGCCACTGCGACCCGACCTGCAACGTCCACGACTGGTATGTCGGCGTGCGGGGCGGCGTGGTCGAGACGGTCTGGCCGGTCTCCGCGCGCGGCAAGGCCTACTGATGGCGGACGGCAGAGCGGTCCCCGCCAACGAGCTCGCGATCGTGCCCGAAGGCATGATCGCGGACCTCCTGACGCGCGAGGCGTCCTTCGCGGCGGTGGAGAAGGTCTTCGCCGCGATGGCCTCGGGCGACGCCTGCAACTTTCCGGTCGTGCGCGAGGCCCTCGGCCACGAGGACGCGCTCTACGGCTTCAAGGGCGGCTTCGACCGGGTGGGCGGCGTGCTCGGGCTCAAGGCGGGCGGCTACTGGCCCCACAACCTCGAGCGGCGGGGGATCATCAACCACCAGTCGACGGTGTTCCTGTTCGATCCCGACACGGGACGTGTGCGGGCGATGGTGGGCGGCAACCTCCTGACCGCGCTCAGGACGGCCGCCGCCTCCTCGGTGTCGATCCGGCACCTCGCGCGGGCGGATGCCAGGGTGCTCGGCATGGTCGGCGCGGGCCACCAGGCGAAGTTCCAGCTCCGCGCTGCGCTGGAGACGCACCGCTTCGAGAAGGTCATCGGCTGGAACTACCACCCCGAGATGCTGCCCTGCCTCGCCGCCGTGGCCGGAGAGATGGGCGTGGAGTTCGAGGCGGTGGAGCTTGCCGGGCTGCGGGCGGCGGACGTGATCATCACGATCACCTCGAGCTTCGCCGCCTCCCTGATGGCCGATCACGTGAGCCCGGGCACGCACCTCGCCTGCATGGGCACGGACACGAAGGGCAAGCAGGAGGTCGAGGCGGCGCTTCTGGGGCGAGCGACGGTCTTCTGCGACGAGGTCGCGCAATCCGTCTCGATCGGCGAGGCGCAGCACGCGGTGGCGGCGGGGCTGCTCGCCGCCGGGGACATCGTGCAGATCGGCGCGGTCATCAACGGGACGCATCCCGGGCGCACCTCCGCCGAGGAGATCACGCTGTTCGACGGGACGGGGGTGGGCCTGCAGGACCTGGCGGTCGCGGCGTCGATCGTCGAGACGGCGGTTTCGCGGGGACTGGCCACGATCGTCCCGCTCTGAGGGGGGCTCCCGCGGGCGCGGCCATGGCTGCGCCATGGGCCTTGCCCCTTGGGCCCGGCACCCGCGCCCGACGGCGCGGGTGCGGTCGTGCGGAGCTGCGGCGTGGGGCCTGCCTCCGGCGTCGGTCCGAAGGGCGTATTTGCGGAAAGATGAAAGGCCCTTCCGGGGCGTCAGGCGTCGCGGACCGTGTAGGCGTCGGGGAACCAGTGTTCCTCGAGGTTCGCGCCCGCGCCGATCCGGTCGATGACGGCGAAGAGGCCGGGGGCGTGGAGCGGCGTGAGGACGCCGTGCCAGGCGTTCCGCGCGATGTTGATCCCCTGCCCCGGCGCGGTGCGGAAGGCGCGGGGGCGGCCCGGCACACCGCCGTCGTCCGGGGCCACGATGACGAGGAAGGGGTCGAAGGACATCGGGATGAAGGCCTGGGAGCCGAGCGGGTGACGCTCGACCATCCCGAGCTTCAGGGGCAGCGTCCGGGTCTCGGAGCGGAAGAGGCTGAGGCCGGGGCGGCCGTCGGCGATGTCGAGGCGGGCGAGATCGTGCCAGCGGCCGCAGAGGCCCTGGTTGATCAGCCGGTCGGGCGCGCCCGCGGCCTCGAGCACCTCGCCGAAGGGGGCGAAGGCCCCGGGGGTGAGGGGTTCGATCAGGATGTCGGCGCTCATCCGAGTTTCTCCATGAGGCGCAACTCGGCGATGCGCTCGACCTGGGCGCAGGCCTCGGCGAACTCGGTGGCGCGATCCTGGCCGATGCGGCGGCGGAAGGCCTCGAGGATCGAGGCCTTGGTGTTGTCGCGCACCGCGATGATGAAGGGGAAGCCGAACCGTTCCGTGTAGGCGGTGTTGAGCGCGGTGAACTCCGCGCGCTCGGCGTCGGTCAGCGCGTCGAGCCCGGCGGAGGCCTGTTCGGCGGTGCTCTCGGGGGTCAGGCGCCTGGCGGCGGCGAGCTTTCCGGCGAGGTCGGGGTGCGCGTTGAGGACGCCGAGGCGCTCCGCC
>NZ_JBQLZP010000703.1:0-10151 GCF_052168335.1 Roseicyclus sp.
CCTGCGGCGTCCTGGCCTCCCGCGCCTGCGGCGTCCTGGCCTCCCGCGCCTGCGGTGTCGGTCCCTGCGCGCCCGGCGTCATGGCTTCGGCATCCCGGCCCTCCGCACGTCCCGAGCCCCCGCGCACGCCGCCGACATGCGCGGCGTCCTTTCCTCCCGCGCCTCCGGCTGCCCCTCCCGCGCGTCACGGACCGCCGGCGCCTCCGGCGTCCTCATCCCCTTGCCCACGCAGCGCCCGCGTCCTTCCCCGCCAAGCCCCCGGCGCTTGCGGCCCCGTCTCCCCCCGCGCCGGCGCCCCCGGTCTTCATCTTTCTCCAAATACGCAGCCTTCCTCCCGCGCCGCGCCTCAGGACGGGTCGCGCCGACCGGCCCACCGCACCATCTGGCGCATCATCCCGTGGAAGCTCTGCACGTCCGCCCGCGTCAGCGGCATCCGCGACCAGAGGTTGCGCAGATTGCGCTTCATCCCCTCGGCCTTCTCCTCCGGGAAGAAGAACCCGGCCTCCTCCAGCCGCTCCTCGAAATGGTCGCCGAGCGCGGCGATCTCGGCGGTGGTCGCGAATTCCGTCCGCGCCATCGCCATCACCGCCTGCGGCGCCGCCTCGGTCGCCCGCCGCCATTCGTAGGCGCAGAGGAGCACGCATTGCGCGAGGTTGAGCGAGGGAAACTCCGGGTTCACCGGGACCGAGACGACGGCGTTCGCCCGGGCGATGTCCTCGTTCTCGAGGCCCGCGCGCTCGGGCCCGAACAGGATCGCGACGCGGCCGCCCGCGGCGATCCGGTCGCGCGCCTCGATCATGGCGCGCTCGGGCGTGACGACGGGCTTCGTCATCCCCCGCTCCCGCGCCGTGGTGGCGTAGACATAGGTGCAGTCGGCGATCGCCCCCGGCACGTCCCCGAAGAGGCCCGCGCGGTCGAGAAGCCGCCCCGCCCCGCTCGCCAGCGCCACGGCGCGCTCGTTCGGCCAGCCGTCGCGGGGGCCGACGACGCGCATCCGCTCGAGGCCGAAATTCCACATGGCGCGCGCCGAGGCGCCGATGTTCTCGCCCATCTGCGGACGGACGAGGACGAAGGCGGGCTGGCGGGCGGGGTCTTGCGCTGTCTCCTGCATGGCGAGGCCGATACAGCCACCCGCCGCCCCCGGCAAGGCCGGAGCCGCCCCTTGCGGCACTGACGCCAAGGGCGTATCGACGGCACCGACCCCGCACCCCGAGGCATGCGACGATGGCCGAGCGAGACACGCCCCAGATCTATCTCATCACGCCCGCCGCCTTCGAGCCGGAGGCCTTCGCCCCCGTCCTCGCGCGCCTCCTCGACGGGTTCGAGATCGCCTGCCTCCGCCTCGCGCTGGCCGAGACCGACGCCGACGCCGTCGCGCGGGCCGCCGACGCCTGCCGCGAGATCGCCCATGCCCGCGACGTGCCCCTGGTGATCGAGCGGCACGCGGGCCTCGTCGAACGTCTCGGCCTCGACGGCGTCCACCTGACCGACGCCGCGCGCTCGGTCCGGGCGGTGCGCAAGGCGCTCGGGGCGGACGCGATCCTTGGCGCGGCCTGCGGCACCTCGCGGCACGACGGGATGAACGCGGGCGAGATCGGCGCGGATTATGTCAGCTTCGGGCCCGTGGGCGAGACCGGCCTCGGCGAGGCCGGGCGCGCCGAGCGCGAGCTTTTCGCCTGGTGGACCGAGATGATCGAACTGCCCGTGGTCGCCGAGGGCGGCCTCGACGCGGGCCTGATCGAGAGCTTCGCGCCCGTCACCGACTTCTTCGCCATCGGGCCGGAGATCTGGCGCAGCGACGATCCCCTCGAGGCGCTCCGCGCGCTGACGGCGCCCTTGCGCTAGACCTCGCCCGCGAAGCCCCGCCGCACCGCCGCCTCGGCCGCCGCCGCCAGCGCCTTGCGGTCGGGGAAGTCGGCGACGCGGAGCGGCGCGTGGTAGATCACCCGCACCGCGCCCTGCCGCCGCACCGCGAGGACCGCGAGCAGGCTCGTCCCGAACTCCATCCCGCCCCACCAGCCGTAGAAGGACGCCGCCTCGCCCTCGGGCGCATCGTAGACCAGGCTCACGGGCTGGATCTGCAACTCCTCCCGCAGCGCGGGCGTCTGGAAGGCGGCGAAGAGGGTCGTGCGGAACGGAAGGACGCGCAGCCCGTCGGTCGAGGTTCCCTCGGGGAAGAACAGGAGCCTGTGGCCCGCGTGGAGCCGCTCCTCGAGGAGTTTTGCCTGCCGCGCGGCCTCGGCCCGGTCGCGGCGGACGAAGACCGTGCCCGTCCCGCGCGCGAGCCAGCCGATGCCGCCCCAGCCCGCGACCTCCTCCTTGGCGACGAAGTAGAGCCGCTTGGAGGCGTTCAGAACGAAGATGTCGAGCCAGCTCACGTGGTTCGCGACATAGGCGCCCACGCCGCGCATCGGCCGCCCCTCGACGAGGCGCGGCAACCCGAAGAGGCGGCAGGTCCAGACGCAGACGAACTGCGTGATGTAGGGCGTGATCGGCCTGGCGTAGCCCCAGATCGCGCGCTCCGGCGGCCTCAGAACGAGGAGGAGCGGAAAGCAGATGCCGAGCAGGAGCAGGACCGGCGCCCCGCGCCGCACCACCCGCAGCCAGCCGCGCAGGCCAGGACGCGGCGGCGGGGGCGGCGGCACGCCCTCCCAGGTGAAGCTCATGCGCGCCCCTCGCGGGCGAGCGCGCGGTCGCGGTCGTAGATCGCCCGGTGCTTGCCGGACATGCGCGCGATGTCCATGACGAGGCAGACGTCGATGCAGTTGAAGGGCCGATCGAGGAACGCGCCCTCGCCCACGAAGCCGCCGAGCCGGAGATAGGCCTTGATGAGCGCGGGGATCTCGCGGATCGCGGCGGGACGGTCGAGGTCCGGCTCGGCCACGAGGTCCATCGCGAGATGTCCGCCCTCCCGCGCGACGGGGCGCAGATCCTCGGGCGCGAGGTGCCGGTGATGGAGAAGCGAGAGCGGCGCGGCCAGCGCCTCGGGGTCGGTGCCGTGGAAGCTCGCCACCCCGAACATGACCTCGATGCCGTGGCGCGCGATGTAGTCGGCGAGCCCGCTCCAGAGATGCATCATCGCCGTGCCGCCCCGGTAGTCGGGATGCAGGCAGGACCGACCGAGCTCGAGCAGCCGCCGCCCCGAGGCGCGCAGCCGCGTCAGGTCGTATTCGTCCTCGGAATAGAACTGCCCGGCCTCGACCGCCTGCGCCTCGCGCATCAGGCGGTAGACGCCGACGACGCGCTCGCCCTCGGGGCGCCGCAAGTCGCGCAGGAGGAGATGGTCGAAGAAGGGGTCGAAGCGGTCGGCCTCGATCCGCGCGGCATGGTCGACCAGCGGCCCGTCGCCGCCGAGCTCCTCGACGAAGACCGCATAGCGCAGGCGCTGCGCCTCGCGGATGTCGTCCGGGCCCCTGGCGAGGGCGATCTCGAAATGGCTGTCGTCGAGTTCCATGCGGCGGACCGGCCCTGCGCCGGGCCCGCCCCGGACGCGAAAGTGGCTGCCTGCGGGTTAGCCGCGCACCGGTTGCGATGCAAGCCGCGCGCTTGCGACGCGGAAGCGCTTCGCGTTAACCATCGGTTAACCAGTTTGACCCATCGATGCCGATCAGGCGCGTGACGGTCACGTATCGAGTGTCAGGAGTACAAATCCATGTGGAGCGTCACGCGCCGACCGTCGAGCACGACCTTTCCCTCGTTCTCGAAGTTGACGGTGATCCTGCCGCCCACGTTCGACTGCACCTGCCCCAGGCCCCAGTCCGGCCGTTCGGGATGGCGCACGAGCATCCCGGGCTCCAGCATCGCGTTGAGATCCTCGGACATGGCCGCTCCGGAGGGTTGGACCGCGTGAGGGACGAGACGCCGCAGGCCGAAGCGCAGACCCTCGCCGACCTCATCGGGTCAAGGTTGTGTCACGACCTAAGTAATCCCCTCGGCGCGATCGGCAACGGGGTCGAGCTGCTGGAGATGACCGGCGGCGCGAACGGCCCCGAGATGGCGCTGATCCGCGACGCGGTCGCCGACGCGCTCGCCCGCGTGCGCTTCCTCCGGCTCGCCTTCGGACAGGCCGGGCCGGATCACCTCACCAGCGCGCGAGAGGCGCGGGCCGCCGTCGGCAACCTCTACCGCCAGTCGCGCATCGTTCCGAACTGGACGCCGCAGGCCGACCTGCCCCGCCGCGAGGTGAAGCTCGGCTTCCTGATGCTGCTCTGCGCCGAGACGGCGCTGCCCATGGGGGGGCATGTCACGGTGGCGACGGACGGTGCGGGGACCTGGACGCTCGAGGCGCTCTCGGAACGGATCGTCATGGACGAGGGGCTCTGGTCGGTCCTCCGCTTCGGAACCGGTGCGGCGGGTCGGCCCCTGCGGGCGGCGGAGGTGCAGTTCCCCCTCCTGCGCGAGACGGCCGAGGCGGCCGGTGCCACGGTGATCTACCGCCACGAGGAGGGGCGGCTCTTCCTGCGGGCGGGCTGAGAGGGCGGAGACCTCAGCCGAGGGGCCGCAGGTCCGCGCGGAAGCGGCGCATCCGCTCGCGGTAGTGTTCGGCCGAGGCGAGGAGGCGGGCGCGCGCGTCCGCGTCGAGCTCGCGCACCACCTTGCCGGGCATCCCCATGACGAGCGAGCCGTCCGGGATCACCTTGCCCTCGGGGATCAGGGCCATCGCCCCGATCAGGCAGCCCTTGCCGACCACCGCCCCGTTGAGGATCGTCGCGCCCATTCCGACGAGCGAGCCGTCGCCGATGGTGCAGCCGTGCAGCATCGCCTTGTGCCCGATGGTGCAGTTCTCGCCGATGCTCAGCGGATAGCCCATGTCGGTGTGGAAGACGCAGTTCTCCTGCACGTTCGAGCCCGCGCCGACGCGGATTTCCTCGTTGTCGCCGCGCAGCGTCGCGCCGAACCAGACCGAGGCCCCGGCCTCGAGCACGACGCGGCCGATGACATGCGCACCGGGCGCGACCCAGGTGTCGGCGTCGATCTCGGGGGAGATGCCGTCGAGCGCGTAGATCATCCTCGGCTCCCTTTCTCGAATTCCTGGTGCAGGCGGCGGACGTGGTCCTCGAGCCAGGGCTGCTGCTCGCGCCTAAGCCGCTCCGCCGAGACGATCAGCTTCAGCCGCTCGAAGGTGACGTCGAGGTCGTCGTTGACGAGGACGTATTCGTAGCCGCGCCAGTGGCTGATCTCGTCCCAGCTCTTGTTCATGCGCTTGGTGATGACCTCGGCCGAATCCTGCCCGCGGTCGATCAGGCGCCGCCAAAGCTCGGGGATCGACGGCGGCAGGATGAAGATCGAGAGCGTGTGCAGCCCGAGCGGCGAGTTGAGGATCTGGATCGCGCCCTGCCAGTCGATGTCGAAGACGACGTCCCGCCCGGCCTCGATCGCCTCGCGCACCGGCGCCTCTGGCGAGCCGTAGAAATGGCCGAAGACATGCGCATGCTCGAGCATGGCGCCCTCGGCGCCGAGGGACTTGAACGCGGGCTCCGCCAGGAAGTGGTAGTCCTCGCCGTCCGCCTCGCCGGGCCGCGGCTGCCGCGTCGTCGCGGAGACCGAGAAGCTGAGCGAGGGGTCCCACTCCATCAGCCGCCGCGCCAGCGTCGACTTGCCGGCACCCGAGGGCGAGGAGAGGATGATGAGAAGGCCGCGGCGGGACCCGGACTTGCTGCCTGTGGCGTCGGTGGCCATCGTCATTCCACGTTCTGAACCTGCTCGCGGGTCTGGTCGATGGCGAGTTTGAGGTCAAGGCCGATGGCCGTCAGCGCCGCGTCGCCGGACTTCGAGCACAGCGTGTTGGCCTCGCGGTTGAACTCCTGCATCAGGAAGTCGAGCTTGCGGCCCACCGGCCCGCCCGCGGAAAGGAGCGTCCGCGCCGCGCCGACATGGGCGCGCAGGCGGTCGAGTTCCTCCGTCACGTCCGCCTTCACGGCGAGAAGCGCGAGCTCCTGCGCGAGGCGGCCCTCGTCCACGTCCACCGCCTCGAGCACCTTGCGCAGGTTCGTGCGGAAGGTCTCGGCCTGGGCGGGCGCGCGCGCCTCGGCGGCGGCGGCGGCATCCTCCACGAGGGTCGCGATCCGGTCGAGCTGGGCCGAGAGCACCTCGGCCAGCGCCCGCCCCTCGGCGTGGCGCATCTCGACGAAGGCCGCGACGAGGCCCTCCGCCTCGGCCATCAGCGCCTCGGGCGCGGGCAGGTCGGGGGACGCGGCCTCGCCGCCCCGGAGCGAGAGGATCTCCACCGGCGAGGGATCGGTCAGCGCCATGCCCTGCGCCTCGGCCATCGCCCGCACCTGCGCAAGCGCGGCGAGCGTCGCCTCGAGCGCCACGCGGTCGAGGCCGCCCGCCCCGCCCTCCTCCGCGCGGACGAGCCGGAGGTTCACGCTGACCGAGCCGCGCGCGAGGCGCTCGCCGAGGAGCTTGCGCAAGGGCGCCTCGAGCGCGCCGAGCCCGTCGGGCACGCGCAGCCTCAGGTCCAGCCCGCGGGCGTTCACGCCGCGGATCTCCCAGCCCCAGCGCAGGCCGACCGAGGCGCCTTCGGCGGTCGCGTAACCGGTCATCGAGGCGATCGGAGCGGCTCCGGATTCGTTAACCAATTGGTAACTCTCCCTCTGCTCGTCTAATTGAAACGAGGCTATAAAGGATTGGGAAAGCAAAACCGGCAGGGGGTCAAGAAGCGGCGGGCGCCTGCCCGCCACGGCGAACGCATCCGCGCGCCCTCTGTCCTCCGGTCCCGCGCCATGGAGACCAAGTCATGACCGAACCTACGAAAACCGTGCCGGCCGGGCGGCCGCTCGACCGCCTGGTGCGCGATCCGGCCCTCCGCTGCGCCATCGAACACTGGGACGCGCTCCGGGGGCACCGCATGGTGCCGCCGCGGCTGGCGCTCGATCCGGCGGAACTGCGCCCGGTCCTGCACCAGTGCGCGATCCTCGAGAACCCGCGGCCCGGCACCGTGCGCATCCGCCTCGCCGGGGCGCGGATCAGCGCATTCATGGGGATGGAGGCCCGCGGAATGCCGCTGCGCGCGCTCTTCGACCTGGCTGACCGGGGACGGATCACGGCGGAGGCGGAACTCGCGCTGGCCGGGCCCGGCATCCTCCTGATCGAGGCGTTCTCGCCCGCGCCGCGCTACGGGTTCCCCGCGTCCGAAAGCCTCCGCACGCAGATCGCGCTCCTGCCGATGAGCGACCCCGGCGAGGCGGTGACGCGCGCCCTCCTCGTGGTCGGCGCGGCCGATCCGCGCGCGAAGGCCCCGCCGGAACCGCAGCGATGGTCGGTGGAACGCGTCGAGCGGATCGGCCTGCGCATCGGCGTGCCGGTCCTTTCGAACGGAGCGCCCCGGCGCCCGACGCCCGAGGTCCCGCGCCACGCCGACGAGGCGGCGACCGAGACCAGGGGCGCGCTGGCGCGGGCGCGCTTCCGCATCATCCGCGGCGGCCTCGCCTGAGGCCTCGCGCTCAGCCGGCGGCGCGCAGGGCCTCGCGGCTCTTCTGCAACTCCTCGGCGACGAGGAAGGCCAGTTCCAGCGACTGCGAGGCGTTGAGGCGAGGATCGCAGGCGGTGTGATAGCGCGAGGACAGGTCCTCGTCGGTCAGCGCGCGCATTCCGCCCGTGCACTCGGTCACGTCCTTGCCGGTCATCTCGAAATGCACGCCGCCCGGCACCGTGCCCTCGGCGCGGTGGATGGCGAAGAACTCCTGCACCTCGCGGAGGATGGCGTCGAAGGGCCGCGTCTTGTAGCCGGTGGAGGACTTGATGACGTTGCCGTGCATCGGATCGCAGGTCCAGAGCACGTTGGCGCCCTCGGCCTGTACCGTGCGGATCAGGCGCGGCAGGTTGTCGCCCACCTTGCCCGCCCCGAAGCGCGCGATCAGCGTGAGCCGCCCGGGCTCGTTGCCGGGATTGAGCTTCGCCATCAGGACCTTCAGGTCTTCCTCGGTGGTGGTCGGCCCGCACTTCAGCCCGATCGGGTTCAGGACGCCGCGGCAGAACTCGACATGCGCGCCGTCCGGCTGCCGCGTGCGGTCGCCGATCCAGATCATGTGCCCCGAACCCGCCAGCCACTTGCCCGAGGTCGAGTCGAGCCGGCAGAGCGCCTCCTCGTAGTCCAGCAGCAGCGCCTCGTGGCTGGTGTAGAAGTCGACGGTCGACAGTTCGTGGTTGGTCTCGCTCGTCAGGCCCGCCGCGGTCATGAAGTCGAGCGCGTCCTGGATGCGGTTGGCGATGCCGCGGTAGCGCTCGGCGTCGTCGTGGTCGGTGAAGCCCAGCGTCCAGGCATGGACGCGGTGGATGTCCGCGAAACCGCCCGTCGAGAAGGCGCGGAGCAGGTTCAGCGAGGCCGCCGCCTGCGTGTAGGCTTGGAGCATCCGGCGCGGATCGGGCGTGCGCGCCTCGAGCGTGGGCGCGATGTCGTTGATGATGTCGCCCTTGTAGGACGGCATCTCGACGCCGTTCACCATCTCGGTCGGCGCGGAGCGCGGCTTGGCGAACTGGCCCGCCATCCGGCCCACCTTCACCACCGGCACCTTGGCGCCGTAGGTCAGGACCATGGCCATCTGGAGGAGCACCTTGAAGGTGTCGCGGATCGTGTCGGCGGAGAACTCGGCGAAGCTCTCGGCGCAGTCGCCGCCCTGGAGGAGGAAGGCCTCGCCCCGGCTGGCGGCGGCAAGCTCGGACTTGAGGCGCCGGGCCTCGCCCGCGAAGACGAGCGGCGGGTATTTCGCAAGCTGCGTCACCGCCTCGGACAGCGCGCCCGCGTCCGGGTAGTCCGGCATCTGGATGCGCGGCTTCGCGCGCCAGTCCGCCTTGGTCCAGCCCTGTGTCGTCCCTCGTGCGCTCGCCCCGGTCATGGCAGGCCTCCTCATGCGTCTCGCGCTGGGTCTATACGCGAGCGGACCAGCCGGGCCAATCCCGCAATTGCCGCGCCCCGGGGATTGCCCTTGCCCGGAAATGATGCTTTGCGTTGATACCCAGTGAGACGCGCGCGCCCGAGGGCGCGACGGGCAGAAACGGACAGGAGATCATGGCAGAGCCGAAGCGGCGCACCGAAGTCGACACGCCCGCGCGGCGGTTCGTCTTCGTGCTGCTCGACCAGTTCACCATGCTCTGCTTCGCCAGCGCCGTCGAGGCGCTCAGGATCGCCAACCGGATGTCGGGCCGCCAGCTCTATACCTGGAAGCTCATCGGCGAGGGCGGCGAGGTCGCGTGGTGCTCGGCCGGGATCGGCTTCAAGCTCGACGGCGACCTCGACGAGATCGCGCGGGACGACACCGTGCTGGTCTGCGGCGGGATCGACGTGGCCTCGGCGACGACGCGACGTGTGGTGAGCTGGCTCCGCCGCGAGGCGCGCAAGGGCGCGGCCTTCGGCGGGCTCTGCACCGCGGGCTACACGCTGGCCAAGGCGGGCCTTCTCGACGGCAAGCGCGCCACGATCCACTGGGAGAACCAGGACAGCTTCTCCGAGGAGTTTCCCGACGTCACTCTGACGAAGTCGGTCTTCGTGATCGACGGCAACCGGATCACCACGGCGGGCGGCACCGCCTCGATCGACCTGATGCTGAAGATCATCGCCGACGCCCATGGCGAGGACCTCGCGAACCTCGTGGCCGACCAGCTGATCTACACCTCCATCCGCACCGACCAGGACACGCAGCGCCTGTCGATCCCGACGCGGATCGGCGTGCGGCACCCCAAGCTCGGGCAGGTCATCCGGATGATGGAGCAGAACATCGAGGACCCGATCAGCCCCGCGCAGCTCGCCCGGGAAGTGCAGATGTCGACGCGGCAGCTGGAACGGCTGTTCCGGCGCTACCTCAACCGCAGCCCCAAGCGCTACTACATGGAGCTGCGCCTCGCCAAGGCGCGCAACCTGCTGATGCAGACCGACATGAGCGTGATCAACGTGGCGCTCGCCTGCGGCTTCGCCTCGCCCTCGCACTTCTCCAAGTGCTACCGCGCGCATTACGACACCACGCCCTACCGCGAGCGCGGCACCCACGCGACCAAGGCGCGCGCCTGATCAGAAGTGGCCCAGCAGCGCGTCGTGGTCGCTGTTGAAGGTCATGGTGATCGCGACGACACCCCCTTCGGGCCGCTCGTGCCACAGGATGCGCACGTAGATGTAGGCCAGGTCGGTCCAGTAGGCGATCAGCTCCTGGTGGAAG
>NZ_JBQLZP010000704.1:0-2596 GCF_052168335.1 Roseicyclus sp.
CGCCGCCAAAGCGGCCGTCACGGTGGAAAAAGACGCCGGCGTCGCCGAGGCCGCCCCCTCTGCGCCCGCGGCCGAGACCCCCGCGCCTTCACGCCGCCGCCACACGCCGAGCGCGGCCGAGATCCGCGAGGCCTTCGAGACGGGCGCGTATCCCTATGTCACGCGCATGCGCAGGCAGTCCTACGAGGCGCAGAAGGCCAAGCTCCAGGCCGAGCTTCTGAAGGTGCAGCGCTGGGTGGCGGAGAGCGGGCAGAAGATCGTGATCCTCTTCGAGGGCCGCGACGCGGCCGGCAAGGGCGGCACGATCAAGCGCTTCATGGAGCATCTGAACCCCCGCGAGGCCCGCGTCGTCGCGCTGAACAAGCCCACCGACGAGGAACGCGGCCAATGGTTCTTCCAGCGCTACGTCCGGCATCTTCCGACCGCGGGCGAGATCGTGTTCTTCGACCGCTCCTGGTACAACCGCGCGGGCGTCGAGCGGGTCATGGGCTTCTGCGAGCCGAGCGACTACCTCGAGTTCATGCGCCAGACCCCCGACCTCGAGCGGATGCTCGTGCGCTCGGGGATCCGCCTCTACAAGTACTGGTTCTCGGTCACGCTCGAGGAGCAGCGCCGCCGCTTCGCCAGCCGCGAGACCGATCCGCTCAAGCAGTGGAAGCTGTCGCCCATCGACCGGGCGAGCCTCGACAAGTGGGACGACTACACCGAGGCGAAGGAGGCGATGTTCTTCTACACCGACACCGCCGACGCGCCCTGGACGGTGATCAAGTCCGACGACAAGAAGCGCGCGCGGCTGAACTGCATGCTGCACTTCCTCGACAGCCTCGACTATCCGGGCAAGGACGCGCGCCTCGTCCACGCGCCCGATCCCCTGATCGTGGGGCAGGCGGGGCACGTCATCCACCGCGCCGAGCACATCCTCGGCGCGTCGCTCAATCCCGACAAGCGGCGGGCGAAGCCCTGAGACGGCGAAACCCGGCCGCCCGAAAAGGGCGCCGGGTATCCTCGTTGCAAGGGTATCCTCGTTGACCGGCTTCGGGGGGCCTCAGCCCGCGAATTCAGCGGGCGGCGTCGATCCGTCGAAGCCGAAATAGTAGTTGAGGACCGCATCGTCGACGATGTTGCGCTGGTAGGCGACCGACGCCACCGCGAACAGCTCGCCGTATTCCTCCTCCGTCAGCGTGCCGTTCTCGATCTTCAGGATTCCTGCCTCGAGCGCGGCGAGAATCTCGTTGTTCATCATCGTGTTCGCCGCATCCCAGAGCGCCTGCGCCTCCGCCTCGTTGATGAGGTTCGCGGCGAGGAGCGGCTCGAAATGCGCGGCGGCGAAGGCGATGAAGCTGTCGTTCAGCTGCCGGGCGCGGAGTTCTTCGTCGATCCGCGAGGTGATGGCCTCGATACCCCCGGTCAGCACCGCCGTGGCCGCGATGGCCATGCCGACGGCGGCCGCGCTCAACACCGTGTAGTCGACGGTGATGGCACCGTTTTCGTCGCGGAGGAAATGCGCAAAAGACAATGTCACCGGAAGAATCCCTTGAATGCAGAAGCAATGGCCAGGCTGGTACAAGAGTGGGGCATGAATGTGGCGGACTTTCCCCCATTTCTTCAACAATCTCCGTCGATAACGTAAACAAAACCTTGAGCGCCCGCGATGGTCCCCACCGACAGGACCGGCGGCGCGCACCGGTGCCGGACCGCCGACGGGCGCGCAACGGGCGACTGCCCGCTTGCGCCGCGGCGGCGCATCCACATATTCCCCCCATGCCCGGGATGCCGCCCTTCCTCGCCAGCGTCGCAGCCGCCCTTGCGCTCCTCGCGCCCGCGGGGCCCGCCGCGGCGCATCCCCACGTCTTCATCGACGCGGGCGTCACGCTGCTGAGCGCGGAGGACGGCACGATCACGGGCGTCGAGGTGAGGTGGCGCTACGACGAGCTCTACACCCTGATCCTGCTCCAGGATTACGGGCTCGATCCCGATTTCGACAACGCGCTCACCGAGGAGGAGATCGCTGCGACGCTCGGCTTCGACCTCAACTGGAACAGCGGCTTCGAGGGGGGGCTGCACCTCGCGCGCGGGGACACCGCGCTCGGGATCGGGGCGCCCGAGGCGGTGTCGATGGCCCTGCGCCCCGACGGGCGGATCGAGACCGTCCACCGCCGTCCGGTGACGGGCGATCCCGGCGGCGATGCCGCGGTCGAGGCCGCGGTCTACGACGAGGCCTTCTTCATCGCCTTCGAGGCGACGCTGCCCTCGGGGATCGCGGGCACGGAATGCACGCCCGAGCTTGTCCGCGCGGATCTCGACGCGGCCTATGCCGCGCTCGAGGCGGAGCTTGCCGCCATCGGCGGGGCGGTCGCGGCCGAGGACAACTTTCCCGCGGTGGGCGCGCTCTTCGCCGACCGGCTGGTGTTTCCATGCGCCCGATGATCTCGCTCGCCATCCTGGCGGCGCTGGCGGCGGCGGCCCTCTTCTGGATGTCGGGCGCGGACCGCGTGGTGCTCGCCTGGGCGCTCGAGGGGCAGCGCGAGGCGCAGACCGGAATGGCGGGCGCGCTCCGGGGGCTCCGGGCGGGCGAGGTCGCGGCGGTGGTCCCGCT
>NZ_JBQLZP010000705.1:0-3296 GCF_052168335.1 Roseicyclus sp.
AGACCGAGTGCAACCTCGTCGTGGCCTCCGTCGACCGGGTGATGGACCGCGTCCCCGGCGCCATGGGCCTGCCCGTGCCCGGCCACGAGGTGGCGGTCCTCGGCCCCGGCGACCGGCCCGTCGCGGCGGGCGAGGTGGGCGAGGTCTGCGTGCGCGCGCCCGACCCGGTGATGTTCCTCGAATACTGGGGCAAGCCCGAGGCCACCGCGCACAAGGTCATCGACGGCTGGCTCCGCACCGGCGACCTGGCGCTCCTCCGCGAGGACGGGCAGATGGTCTTCCACGCCCGCGACGACGACGTGATCACAAGCGCGGGCTACCGCATCGGCCCAGTCGAGATCGAGCAGGCGCTGGCCGCCCATCCCGACGTGGTCATGGCCGCCGTGGTGGGCGCGCCCGACCCGGTCCGGACCGAGATCGTCGTGGCCCATGTCGTCCTGCGCGAGGGCGCGGCCTGGGACGGCCTGCCCGAGGCACTGCAGGCGCTCGTGCGCGAGAAGGTCTCGGCCCATTGCGTGCCGCGCCGGGTCGTCCGGGCGGAGAGCCTGCCGATGACGGCCACGGGCAAGATCCTCCGCCGGGCGCTCCGCCAGCAGGTCTAGGGGGCGGAAAAGCCGGCTTTTCCGCCGGTCCCGCCGGCGGGACCGCGCCCCTCGGCCCGCGTCACTTCTCCACCGACCGCCGGATCGAGCGCACGATCAGCCAGACGAGGCCCACCGTCGGCAGCACCACGAGCGCCGTCAGCGCCGTCTTCGAGAGACCCAGCGGCTCGGCCAGGGGCCCGGTGAGATACACCAGCAGGCTCACGGCATAGTAGCTGATCGCCACGACCGACAGCCCCTCGACCGTCTTCTGCAGCCGCAGCTGCATGTCCGAGCGGCGGTCCATCGAGGCCAGCAGTTCCTGGTTCTGCGCCGAGCGGTCCACGTCCACCCGCGTCCTGAGGAGGTCGCCCGCCCGGATCGCCCGCGTCGTCATCGCCTCGAGCCGCGTCTCCGTCGACTTCACCGTGCGCATCGCCGGATCGAAGCGGCGCATCATGAACTCCGCGAAGGTCTGCCGCCCGCGGAAGCGCTCTTCCCGCAGGACGCCCACGCGCTGGTTCACGATGGCGTCGTAGGCGCCCGTCGCCCCGAAGCGGAACGCGCTCTCGGTCTGGAGCCGCTCGAGCTCGGAGGCGATCTTCAGAAGCTCGCCCAGCGTCTCGGCGGGCTGCGCCAGGTCGCCCGTCATGTCGCTCACCAGGTGCGACAGCCGCTCGTCGATGGCGCCGAGGCTCCCCGAGATCGCGCGGGCCCGCGGCAAGCCCAGCATCGACATGGTCTTGTAGGTCTCGATCTCGCAGACCCGCTGCACGATCCGCCCGAGCCGCCGGTGCCCGGTATCGGGCCGCGTGAAGACGGCGAAGCGCAGGTGGCCGGCCACGTCGATCCGGAAATCCCCGCTGATGATCGCGGTGTCGTCCAGGACGCGGCTGACCGCGAGGCTCTCGGGGACGAACCACTCGTTGATGAGCGTCTCGACCTCGGCCTCGTCCTGAGGCACCTGCATGTAGACGATATGCGCCGATGTGATGCGCGCACCCGGCGCCTCGGCCAGCCAGTCCTCGGGGAAGACCTCCCAGGCGTCCGGATCGAAGGGACGCTTCAGCCCGTTGTCGAGGAAGGCCGTGTAGGTCACGAACTCGGTGTGCTGCTCCCACTTCAGGCGGAACTTGCCGAGATCGCCGAAGAAATGCGTGGCGTCGGGCTTGGGATGCGGCGCCCCGAACCGGTCGAGGAGCGCGATCAGGTGCGCCCGGTCCCGCGCCCGGTCGCGCTTGGCGGCCTGCGAGGGCTCCTTGATGGCGAGGTAGACCGCCTGCCCCGGCGCCGCGAGCGAGGGGAAGGGCCGGGCATGGAGCTCGTTGGTGAGCGCGTAGCGCAGCGGGTGATCTTCGAGCGGCATGGCGCGGAACTCCTGGCGTGACCGGAGAATTATCCCGCCCGCGCCCGAGGTAAACCGGAAAACGCAATGAATTCGGGTGTTTGCCGGGGTGCCATCGTATACCTCGCCGCCAAGTGACTGTCCGCGCGCGGATTTTGGAAACCGCCCCTTCTGCGCTGCGGCATAATGGCCACAGCGCGGGCGGCCTCAGGTGACGCGCTTGCGCGCCCGGTGGGCGGGGTCGAGATGCTCCCGCCCCGCGATCACGGCCTCCAGATGGTCCACCGCCGCGTCGATGTCCGCCTCCCCGTTGTAGAGCGGCGCGATGCCGAAGCGCAGGATGTCGGGCGCGCGGAAGTCGCCCACGACGCCGCGGGCGATCAGCGCCTGCATGGTCGCGTAGGCCTCGCCGAAGCGGAACGACACCTGGCTCCCGCGCTGCCCGGGATCGCGCGGCGAGGCGAGGACGAGGCCCGGGCACCGCGCCTCCACGCCTGCGATGAACCGCTCCGACAGCGCCACCGACCGCGCGCGCAGATCGGCCATCGACACGCCGTCCCAGGCGTCGAGCGCGGCCTCGAGGACGCGCATCTGCACGATCGCGGGCGTGCCGATCCGCATCCGCGCGACGCCCGGCGCCGGGCGGTACTCCGCCTCGAAGCCGAAGGGCGCGGCATGGCCGAGCCAGCCGTTCAGCACCGTGTGCGCCCGGTCCGCGTGGCGCGGCGCGACGTAGAGGAAGGCGGGCGCACCGGGCCCGCCATTGAGGTACTTGTAGGTGCAGCCCACCGCGAAGTCGGCGCCCGCGCCCGCGAGGTCCACCTCGAAGGCGCCCGCCGAATGGGCGAGGTCCCAGACCGTGACGATACCCGCCGCCTGCGCCGCCGCCGTCAGCGCCGCCATGTCGTGCCGCCGCCCGCTGCGGTAGTCCACCTGCGTCAGCATCAGGACGGCGACCTCCTCCGTCAGGCTCTCCGCCACCGCCTCGGGCTCCACCACGCGGAGCGTGAAGCCGCCCTTCATGTTCGCGACGAAGCCCTGCGCCATGTAGAGGTCCGAGGGGAAGTTCCCGCTGTCGCTCAGGATGACCCGTCTGTCCGACATCGCCGCCGCCGCCGCCAGCGCCTGGAAGAGCCGGATCGACAGCGTGTCGCCGACCGTGACATGCCCCGCCTCGGCCCCGATCAGCCGCGCGATCCGGTCGCCGAGCGTGTCGGGCAGCCCCATCCAGTCGGCTCGGTTCCAGCCGCCGATCGCCATCTCGCCCCATTCCTCGCGGAGCGTCCGGCGCATCGCCGCCTCCGCGCCCGCGGGCAGCGGCCCGAGCGAGTTGCCGTCGAGATAGACTTGCCCCGGAGGCAGGCGGAAGC
>NZ_JBQLZP010000706.1:0-1658 GCF_052168335.1 Roseicyclus sp.
CATCGCGGCGCCCGAGGCCGCCAACAACTCGGCCTCGACCGGCTCCATGCTGCCGATGCTGACGCTCGGCATTCCCGGCTCGCCCACCACGGCGATCCTGCTCGGGGGCATGGTGATCTGGGGCCTCACACCCGGCCCGCGCCTCTTCATCGAGGAGACCGAGTTCGTCTGGGGCCTGATCGGCTCGTTCTACGTGTCGAACGTCGCCGCGCTCCTGATCAACCTCGCCTTCATCCCGGTCTTCATCTGGATGCTGCGGATGCCGTTCACGATCCTCGCGCCGATCATCTTCGTGCTGTCGATCATCGGTGGCTACGCGGCGACGCGGGACATGTTCGACATCTGGATGATCGTCGTCTTCGGCCTCGGCGCCTTCGTGCTGCGGCGGTTCGACTACCCGCTCGCGCCCGCGGTGCTGGCCATCGTGCTCGGACCCATCGCCGAGCCGACGCTGCGGCAGTCGCTGCTCCTGTCGCAGGGCGACCCGATGATCTTCCTCACCCGGCCCATCGCCGCGCCGATCACCATCATCGCGGTCATCCTGATCCTGCTTCCGGCGGTGAAGCTCTTCCGCCGCAAGAAGCCCCGGCAAGACAGCGCCGCCTGACCGCGAGGAAAACGTCGCCTTCCAACCGGCCCGTCCGGCCCCATCTATGGGTGTGACAGGACGAACGGGGAGCGACGCATGACGGACCGGCACAGGCGGCTGACGGAAGCCGAGACCAAGGGGCTCAGGACCGCGAAGGAACTCGAGGGGCATCTCGCCTGGCTCGACACGTTCACTCCGGCGGCGCTGGGCGTGCTCGCGGTCGCCTCCGGCATCTACACCTATCTCGGCGTCTCGTCGCTGCTGGAGGATACCGGCGCGATGAGCTTCTTCGCCGCCGTCGCCTATTCGGTCGCCGTCTCGGTCGGCATCTTCGTCTTCTGGAGCTACATGCTCCGCCTGCTGCCCTCGATGCGGAGCGCGGCGGGCTTCATCGGGCTGACCGTCTCGGCCGGGGTCGGCTCGCTCGCGATCATCGCCATGTCGAGCTGGCTGAACGCCGCCGCGCTCGCCGGGTCTGCGGCGGTCGAGCAGCACCTCGAGAACACCGTGCGCGACTACCAGTCGGCGCTGGAACAGGCGCACGACATCGCGCTGTCCGGCCAGGCGCTCGGCCGCGAGGTGCAGCGCGCACGCGAGGCCTTCGAGGCGCTGGCCGAGCAGGAGCGTTCCGGCGAGCTCTCCGGGACGGCGGGGCAGGGAGCGGTCTACCGCGTCCTGCGGCAGAAGACCGAGGAGCTTCTGAACCTCGAGACGCAGATCGCCGGACAGCAGCCGCTGATCGTCGCCGCCTACGAGCGGGGCAACGAGATCCTCGGCCGGATGCGCGCGCTGACGGTCGCGCCGGGGCCGGTGGAACAGCGCTCCGTCGCCTTCTCGGAGGAGAGCGTGCGCCTCGCGGGCGTCATCGCGAACCTCAACCAGTTTTCGGTGGCCCCCCTCGTGGCCCGCGCGGCCGAGGATCTGCCCGCCGCCGTCGTCCTGCCCGAGCTCGATGGCCGCACCTCCACGATCCGCGACGCCCAGAGCTCGACCATCGCCTCGGTGCTCGACGCGCTCGACCAGCGCAGCCAGAGCCTCCAGCGCGCGGCGGGCGAAGTCCTCGCCATGG
>NZ_JBQLZP010000707.1:0-1247 GCF_052168335.1 Roseicyclus sp.
CGCCCTGCGCCGCGAGATGCCGCTGATCCGGCACGGCAGCTACATGCCGCATCTCGAGGATCACCCGGCCATCTTCGCCTACAGCCGCGCGCTCGACGGCACGGTCCTCACGGTCGTCGCCAACATGGGCGACGCGCCGGTGGAGAAGGACATGCGGGACTGGCTCGCACAGGACGGCGAAATTCTCGTCGCGACCCGCGGTCGGCCCGACCTGTCGCGGTCGATCCTGACGCTCGCGCCCTGGGAGTCCTTCGCGATCCTCGGGACCGGACGGACTGACTGAGACGCCGCCCGTGCAACCAACGTCCGCTTCCGTGCGTTCGCGTCCGACAGACGACGGGGGCGGACCTTCGGTCCGACAGTCAACGGGGGCGGACCTTCGGTCCGACAGACAACGGGGGCGGGCCATGGCGATCATCGGATTCCACGCATCTCACGAGCAGATCGGCCCGAGGGCGCTGCTCGAGGATGTGCAGCGCGCCGAGGCGGCCGGGTTCGAGGCCGCGATGTCCTCGGACCACTTCTCGCCGTGGAGCGCGCGCCAGGGCGAATCCGGCTTCGCCTGGTCCTGGCTCGGGGCGGCGCTCGAGGCCACTTCGCTTCCGTTCGGCGTGGTGAACGCGCCCGGCCAGCGCTACCACCCCGCGATCATCGCCCAGGCGGCGGCGACGCTCTCGGCCATGAACCCGGGGCGGTTCTGGATGGCGCTCGGCACGGGCGAGGCGTCGAACGAGCACATCACCGGCGACCCCTGGCCGGAAAAGTCGATCCGGACCGCCCGCCTCGAGGAATGCGTCGCGATCATGCGCGCGCTCTTCGCGGGCGAGACGGTCAGCCATTCCGGCCTCGTCACCGTGGACCGCGCGAAGCTCTGGACCCTGCCCGAGACGCCGCCGCCGATGATCGGCGCCGCCGTAAGCGTTGAGACGGCCCGGAGGGTCGGAGGCTGGGCCGACGGGCTCATCACCGTGAACCAGAGCCAGGAGCATCTCGCGCGCATGATCGCGGCCTTCCGCGAGAACGGCGGCGCGGGCAAGCCGCTTTACCTCCAGGTCCATGTGGCCTATGCCGACGACGAGGAGACGGCCCTCGACATCGCGCACGACCAGTGGCGCAGCAACGTCTTCGCGCCGCCGGTCTGCTGGGATCTGGAGCTGCCCGCCCATTTCGACGAGGCCTCGCGCTTCGTGCGCCGAGAGGACATGCACGGCAGCGTCCTCGTCTCCTCCGACCCCGAGCGCTTCGTC
>NZ_JBQLZP010000708.1:0-2166 GCF_052168335.1 Roseicyclus sp.
CCGCAAGTCCGCCCCCGGCACCGTCACCGCGCTGACGCCCGAAGGCGGCATCGTGCTGGACCGGACGATCTTCTACGCGCGCGGCGGCGGCCAGCCGGGCGATTCCGGGTCGCTCGACTGGTCGGGCGGGCGCATCGCCATCGCGACGGCGGTGAAGGGCGAGGAGGGGGCCATCGTCCTCATCCCGGCCGAGCCCGGCGCGCTGCCGCCCGTGGGCGCGACCGTGGACCAGCGCCTCGACTGGGAGCGTCGGCACGGCCACATGCGCATCCATACCGCGCTGCACCTCCTGTCGGTGGTGATCCCGCTGCCGGTGACGGGCGGCGCCATCGGGGCCGATCGCGGGCGGCTCGACTTCGACATGCCGGAGGCCGCGCCCGAGCGCGAGGTCCTCGAGGGCAAGCTCAACGCGCTCGTGACCCGCGACCTGGCCGTCTCCGACACCTGGATCACCGAGGAGGAGCTCGACGACAACCCGGGCCTCGTGAAGACCCTCTCCGTCGCACCGCCGCGCGGGGCGGGGCGCATCCGCCTCGTCCGGATCGGCAGCGAGGAGGCCCCCGTCGACCTCCAGCCCTGCGGCGGCACCCATGTCCTGCGCACGGGCGAGATCGGCAAGCTCCGCATCGCCAGGATCGAGAACAAGGGCCGGCAGAACCGCCGCGTGACGATCGAGCTCGCCTGAGCGGGGCCGGGGCGGCGCCGACATGCCCCCCCCCACCCGCGCCCCCCGCGACCCCCCGTGACACGGTCCCGCGAACTTCCCCTTGCAAGCGCCTCCCGTGCTGCGCTATCGGGGCACTCGCCGGAGAGGTGGCCGAGTGGTCGAAGGCGCACGCCTGGAAAGTGTGTAGGCGGGAAACCGTCTCCAGGGTTCGAATCCCTGTCTCTCCGCCACCCGTTCCCCGTCCGCGTTCGACCTCATGTCCCGCCTTCCTCGGTGCGCGCGGGCCGGTTCGCGCGTCGCCGCGTCACCCGTCGCGGGCGACGAACCTGTTGAAGCGGCTCGTGCCCCCGTCCGACGTCTCGTCCTGGTGGAGGAAGGCGAGGCGGTTCTCCTCGAAGATCCGGAAGAACTCGTCCCAGTCGATGGGCTCGAGGCGCTGCTCCGGTTCCCCGAAATCGATGCGGAGGAGCCCGCCTTCGCCGCCGGTGCCCTCGACGCGGGCGGGGTGGCCGTCGCGGGCCTCGGCCCAGTGGCGGATCGCGTCGTGATCTGTCGTCGTCCGTGCCGCGCTCATGGCTTCGATCTCCCTTGCCTGATGGGTCTTCGTGGGCAACGCACGAGCGCCTCGCGGGTTCGCGCCGATGCGGCCCGATCCCGGGGAACTCCGGCCGGTCGTCCGTGTTGACCGACGCACTGGAGAAAGGAGCACGGCAATGGCCCTGCAGAATGGCGATATCAAGGATCTCGACGACCTGTTCGTGCACACGCTGCGCGACATCTACTATGCCGAGAAGCAGATCGCGAAGACGCTGCCGAAGATGATCGAGAAGGCCGGCGAAGGCCCGTTGCGCGACGCCTTCGAGCATCATCTCGAGGAGACGCGCGACCACGTGAAGCGCCTCGAGAAGGTCTTCGAGATGCATGGCGTGGAGGCGAAGGCGGTCAAGTGCCCCGCCATCGACGGCATCATCGAGGAGGCGGAGTATCTGATCGGCGACACCGCCACGACCGAGGTGACCGACGCGGCCCTCGCCGCCGCCGCGCAGGCGGTCGAGCACTACGAGATGTCGCGCTACGGCACGCTCGTGACCTGGGCGCAGGAACTCGGCCGCGACGACTGCGCCGGGGTGCTGCGCGAGACCCTCGACGAGGAGAAAGAGGCCGACGCGAAGCTGACGCAGATCGCGGAGGATCGCCTGAACACGCGCGCCGCCTGAGGCGCAACCGAAGATCGGGTGCGGGGGCCGCTCCGGGAAACCGGGGCGGCCTCTTTCGTCTTTCGGCGCCCCCCTGGCGGGTTGCGTCCAGGCCGAACGGAACATCCTGCCGCCGCTGCGGTTGACGCAATCGAGGCGACCGACGGCGCCGGTTGGATCAGCGGAGGCTTCATGCGCAGGTATCTGGTCACGGGCGGCGCCGGGTTCATCGGTCGGGCGCTCTGCCGCGAACTGCTGGCCACCGGCGCGGAGGTGCGCGTTCTCGACAGCCTGGTGGAGCAG